>CAZDRA010000045.1:0-24260 GCA_964507705.1 uncultured Roseivirgaceae bacterium
AGCATGCCGCAATAATTTTTTGATTCCGAATACCACTTTGAATGTCAATATCGAGATCCCTGTCTTCAAGAATGGTCAGGCTAAAATCTTCTATTTCTGATTCGTAGGTATTAATTGGAGTAGGATTTATTTCCAGGCCTGAAGAGGCGCTTCTTTCTTGCTGGGCACTATATGAAGAATCGTCATTTTCTAGAAAGGCAATCATTTCTCCGGCATCGGCTTGCCCCAATGTGCCCTTGGCCAAAATACTACCATTTGACCCATAAAGTTCCAGGCAGTTTTTACTGCTATTGTCGGGAATGCAAAAATAAGAATCGACAGTACCAAGTGCACCATTTTTGAATTTTAACGAAACAATGGCACTATCTTCTGAGGCATAGTTTTGGACATTGTTATTGATAAAACAACTAACGCTTTGTACCTCACCAAACATCATTTCGAGCAGGTCGATACAATGGCTTCCCATATCCATGAGAGACCCACCGCCTCCTTTCTCCGGATTTTGCCTGAAGGCACCATCAATGGGCGGATACCAGCAAGATAGTTGAGCTCTTGCAAATACAGGTTTGCCAAGTCTACCGTCTTGAATTAATTTTTTGGCAGCCAGATGCTGTGCTAACCTGCGCATCATAAATCCGGTGCCCAACTTTACACCTTCTTCAAGAACTATTTGATGCATTTTTTCTGCTTCCGCTAAATTCAATCCCAAAGGCTTTTCGCAAAGAATATGTTTTTTTCCTTTTGCGCATTCAATTACCTGATTGAGATGAGCATCGACTGGCGATGCAATATAAATAGCATCAATATCAGAATTGATTAATTCTTGGATGCTGTTTACTGCTTTAGCATTAAACTCTTCTGCAACGCTTTTATTTGTTTCAGCATTAGTCCCATAAACAGCAACCAAATTGGCATGCTTTGCCGGAATAATTCCTTCAGGAATTGTTCTTCTTTTTGCTATACCACCTGACCCGATTACACCCCAGTTAATTATTTTTTCCATTTTTTTGTGTTTTTAATTTACTTTTTACCACTCGCATATGATGTCCAATATGCTCCCACTCCGGTTATTTTGAATACGCAAGAATCACTTTCCTCAAAGCTTGTCCGATTTGCTCACAGTCATCTGCCGTGTAAGTAGGAAAAGCAAAACAGGTAAACGTATGCTCTTCATGCCATTTGGCATTTGGCACATCTACATTGGAATAATCAACACTTTCTGAGTTTGTAAATTCTTTGGAGGTAAACGGGAAACCACTTTTTCCAAATGAGTTGTGCTTCTGAAATGCTCCTTCTGTATGACATTGCGGCCAGAAAACTTTCCAAGCTGTTGCACCTTCAGCAGCAGCAGCTTCAACAAATTCTTGAATTGTGCACTTCATGTTTTCAATATCCAAAGAAAATGCCATGGTAAACCAACCATTCTTACGTTCCTCTGTGTCAATAGGTTTATACAATACTAGGGGGAGATCTTTAATGGAATCAATGATAACATGTGCATTGCGATGTCTGGTGGGCATATTCCAATTGTCCATTCTTTCCAGCTCGGCGATGCCGATGGCCGATTGCATTTCTGTCATTCTATAGTTCCAGCCAATCATATTATGGATGTAGGGCAACTTTTGCTCAAGTGCCAGTAAGCTCAGCCGTTGTTTCACATCATATCCATGATCTCTAAAGCTTCTGGCAATCCAGGCATATTCTTCATTGTCGGTAGTGACCATCCCGCCTTCACCACCAGTTGTGAATGTCTTATTCTGACAAAAACTACACCCTGCAATATCTCCTAAGGTTCCGGTCTTTTTCCCCTTGTACGAACCCCCAAATGCTTCTGCATTGTCTTCAATTACCAGTAGATTATGTTTTTTGGCAAATGCGTTGATCTCATCCATTTTGCAAATGTTTCCATAAAGGTGAACCGGCATAATGGCTTTCGTTCGTTCATTTACTAACTTTTCTGCTGACGCAATGCTGATGCAGTGATCATCAATATTTACATCTGCAAAGCGTGGAATTGCTCCGGTCTGCACAATTGAAAAACCGGATGCGATAAAAGTATAGCTCGGTACAATCACTTCATCTCCGGGGCCAATACCCATTGCTGCCATAGAAACATGTAGCGCAGCTGTGCCGGTTGCTACAGAAATAGCATATTTACTGCCTTGCCATTCGGCAAATTGTTCTTCAAATGCCATTCCTTTTGGGCCTGTCCAGTAGTTTACCTTACCTGATCTTAGTACGTCTTCTACTGCTTTAATTGCTTTTTCACTGAGATTTGGCCAACCAACTAAATTGTTTTTTACTGCTTTTTGCCCACCGTATATTGCTAGTTTCTCTGACATGATTTTATAGAATTATAATTTTTCAAGTTCTTTTACGTGTTCAATTCTTTATTTTTTTCAATAGTTTTACCGAGGATTCAACTAATCTTTCTCCTTCACCGGGGGCGATTTCACTTACTTCTACCTCATATGCACCATACTTAAATGCTGGTTCGTTTGGGATATATCCAATTGAATTATTGGAAAGCGTCAATATAAAGGTATGCTTAAATGGAGATCTTTCCTTGATATCCAGTC
Organism: uncultured Roseivirgaceae bacterium; assembly: GCA_964507705.1. Taxonomy (GTDB): domain Bacteria; phylum Bacteroidota; class Bacteroidia; order Cytophagales; family Cyclobacteriaceae; genus JAAUQL01. Next base: position 2,580 of record CAZDRA010000045.1, read on the forward strand.
CCAACTCAACAAAAATTTCTCCCGGCAAAGCGACAATTCCAATATCACCTATTCCAAAGACTTGCACCTCTGCTTCGATGGGATTTCCTTCTCGCTCCAAAATTCTTAATATCTTCATGGCCTCCCTGATTTCCTGTGTCGAAGATTCATGATCAGATTCTTTCTTTGCATTGATTTTAGCTTCGGCTACTTGTTTCTTTGTGTATTCAGGGATTTTTAAATGAAGTACTTCCGATTGAGACTTTAATTCAGTAGAACCAATTGTTTCTAATGCAGGTAGCTCTCTAATGACGCTTGCTGCAAGTGCATACCCAATGCGCTCGGTACGACCAAACCCTTTCAACGTTTCCGGGCTTTTTACATTAAAGTGATTTAAGTTTCCACATGTGCCAAAACCGAATAGCACCATTGCATCATCACCCAACACTTTTTTAAGAACTTTTTCCATATAAAATGGATAGTCTGCAGATATTTCTGTTCCTCCGACTGTATCGAGATGCATTGCGAAATTTACCAATACCGCAATGGGTTTTCCATCTGGTGTTTCAAAATATAATATACCCACTTCCGGATCAATTGGACCCATAGGTCTAACAATGTCGGGGTTTAACGCCCCCGGATTAAATTTTACTGTTCCATCTTTCATCATAAAACGACGATGAAAAGATATGTTTTCTTCTTTTCCAACGCCTGATTTGATAACTGCAGGCTGCATATTTTGCATGGCTATTTTTACTGCATCGTGTATCTTGGTGGCCAATATTTTTTCATAAACATCCGAATATTCTGGTCCTGTGTGGGTGTGCGTAGCAGAAATAATAATGTTTGAAGCGGGCAATTTAAATTCTTTTTGAATACGTGCTCTTGCCTCCTGAAATCCAAACGGAGCGACATCGACATTGTCGACAATAACCACTACCATAGTATTTGCCCCATCGCCGATAACGATAGCTTTTGCAAAAAGAGGATCGTGCACATTGGTGGCCAGGCGCTCATAGTAATACCCTCTAAGCGGTGTGCCTAATGGTGGTGTTATATCCGTCTTACCAACTCCTACTTTCATTTGAGCATTTGATAAAGTTGCAAACCCAAAAATGGATAAAATTAAAATGGCCAAAAACAGATGGTTATCATATTGCAGGAATATATTCATTTGGTGAAATTTTGATTTATCAATTTATATACAATTCTTATTGCAAATTATGCAAAATGCAATTTTAATGTTTAGCAAAACAAAAAATATATTGATACTATTCATTGAATTAATGATACTATTATACAGAATCATAAAAGATTAACTCCTATTTGTGGAAAATTCATGAATATTTATACCATAATATTCCCATTTGCAAAAACTGACAATTTAAGCAAGACACGTACGAAATCTTAGAGGCACTATCATCTCAAGTCCTGAATGCTTTTTTAATAAAATCTTTAAACGCTTCATTTTGTATTAGAAATTATTATTCCAACTTGTTCGATAGCATCCATATGGTGTTGCCGAAATTCTTCAATTGTTGGCCGCCAGGGTGTTTGTAAAAAACCAAACAAATGTTGATTCTGAATATGTTTTTTACAATAATCTACTGTCATTCCAAAATTTTCATTGTTAGAATGATTACTTGCAGTCGGGATTTGGTCATATCCATTTTTATCCAGTTGGTTGTATGCTTGCACCATTTTGTCGTCATTAAATTTTGTCCCATAATACCAATTACTCTGTAACACATCTTTTGGCATTCTTTCAAAAAATCTATCTGGGAAATGCCAAAGATAATCAGACCAGATCCAGGAACGGGAGCCATTTTTTTTCACTTCATTGTGGAGAAATAGAAAATCATGCCACCAGAGGTCGTATTGGCGTACAACCATGTATTTATAATATTTTTGATGTCCGGCTTCTTCTTCATCCATTCCCAGATGAAAAAAACGAGGGGTGTCAAATATATCGCAAACCTCAGTAATGAGATCAGCACATATTTTATAATAAATTTCTGTTGATAACATTCTGGAATATTCTCCCATCCAGGCATCATGCGATGAAGCAAAATTAAGTTTTGGAATTGGCTCCAGACCCATGTCGCGCATTTTATTTAATTCATTTTTCAGTTTTTTTACTGTCCATGCATTTTCTACAGCAATCTCAGGGTAGCTCTCATATTGCACTCCATCACCCAAATCTATAACGACCATATTAAGCTTATTAGCTGCCATCTTAGCCAAAAGATCATTCCACAATTTTTCATCAAAGCGCAGGTAAGGCCGATAATAGCGCATTTCTTTTCCAGGAGCACTCCAATCCTCCCACATATTAAAACTAAGGTGCAACAAGTTGGCCCAAATGGTGTTTTCCATTGGCTTTGATATTAATGCCCCAGGTAGGGAGCTTGCCATTGATGCTGCACCAATGGTTTTAATAAAATGTCTTCGATTAGTTTTTTTCATATTAACTATTTTTTGTATGGGTAAAGTTATTGAATTCCTTTAAGGAAAATTGATACTATTCGTTGAGAAATTGATACTATTCTTCACAATAATTGCCAAATAGTTGTATTTAATAGTTGTTTTGTGAATTTTAGTATTATAAATTTTATATATGAAAATCCCTGAAACAAGACTTTATAAATCGCCATATCAATCTTGTATTTTTCATCATGAGAAAAAGCAATTCTCCAGTTGGCATCATCATCCGGAATACGAGCTTGTACTCATCACCAAAGGCACTGGTATAAGAATGATAGGAGATAATATTGATCGCTTCAAGAAAAATGATTTGATATTATTGGGGCCATACTTGCCACATGAATGGAGATGTGACGAAAAGTATTTTGGGTCATCAGGAAAATTCCTTGGCGAAGGGATTGTGATACAATTTTCCCATGACTCTTTTGGTAAGCAATTTTTTGAATTACCTGAAAATGATCAGTTAAAATCCTTCTTTTCCAAAGCACAACAGGGGTGCCAGATTTTCGGGGTGAGTAGAGATAAAATAATTTCTGTGATGAATAATATGATAACAATGGAAAGCACGGAAAGGCTTTACGCCTTATTTTCTATATTCAATTATTTTTCTGATTTAAAGGATTTTCGATTGCTTTCCAGTCCTTCCTTTTTGGGATCTTTCAAAGCCAATGCAAAAGAGCCAATTCAAAAAGCTGTCCAATACATCCTTCAAAACTTTCAAAAACAGATAAAAATTAGTGATTTGCTTGAGATATCTAATATGTCGAGTACTACATTTTTTAATTCGTTTAAAAGAATGTACCGAATGACCTTCAAAAGATATTTACTGAATATCAGGATCGGTTATGCCTGCCGGTTGCTTGGAGAAGAAGCTATGAATATTTCAGAAATTGCTTATGAATGTGGGTTTGAAAACTTATCGAATTTTAATCGCCAATTTAAGGTGATAAAAAAATGTTCTCCCCGTGAATACAAATGGCATCTTACAGGGGAAAAGCTAAATAGAGTCAATCCATAAACTCTACCACTTTATAGACAGACTCTAAACAATAATTTATAATTTAGGGACTAGTGTTGTGTCATGTATAAAATGACGTAAAAGTCGTAGCAATTTTTGTTCCTGACTATGCAAAAAAATTGAGTATAGCATAGCTACATGAATATTTTTTTAACGCCGTCAGAGGCAAAATGATCAAGGCTTGGTGCGTTAGAGTATGCTTGACACAACACTAACATTATCACCAATAATTCTCATTTTATGAAACTCAGAAACATTTTACTTTTGGTTCTCATCGTATTGACCACCGTATGTAGCAATCCTCCAAAACAAATTAAAATTTTGCAAGTACCGGGCAGAGACCAATTTTGTAAAGTTGACGCCAATGGAATTTCAGTATTACCAAGCGGACGATATGCCACTCCTGTTGGTGAATTGCTGCTCATTACAAACGATCCATACGGTATGGCCATATCCCCTAATGGCAAAAAGGCAATTACATTACACGATGGAGAATTTACTATTATTGACTTGGCTTCTTTGGATGCGATCAGAGTACCGAGCTATGACAAAAAAATTGTTTCGCCTCTTTCAGATGGCTCCTTTTTAGGTGTTGCTTTTTCCGGTGACTCCAAGACGGTATATCTTAGTGGAGGAGATAACGGAGCTGTTATAGTTTATGATATTGAAAAACTGGTGAGGCTTGATTCAATTTCCTTGAATGGCGTCGTGGATGGAGAGGACTACCAGGATAGTTTTACCTCTGATCTGATGCTAAACGATAGTAAAAATGAATTGTTGGTACTTGACAGAGCCAACTTTAGGATGGTACGGATCAGCCTGAAAACCAGAAAGGTAACTGCCTCCATCAAAGTTGGCCGCCAGCCATTTGGAATTGCCATTAGTCCTGATAAAAAGCAGGCTTTTGTTGCCAATGTAGGCCTGTATTCCTACCCACTGATCGAAGGTGCTACTCCAGAAAACTACGACTCGCTGAGGATTTCGCATCATCCATATGGCCATAACACCAAAGAATCTATTGAAGGAACGATAGTAGAAGGTAGAAAAATTCCGGGATTGGGAAGCCCGCTCCACCCAGATGCCATGAGCGTATTTACCATTGATTTGAATAGCAATAAAGTCATCAGAAAGTTTAAGACAGGTTATCAAATTGGACAAACGGTTGAAGACGCTGAAGTTATTGGAGGTGCCAGCCCCAACTCTATTGCTGTTGGTAAGCAGTTTGCCTATGTGACCAATGCTACCAATGATAATATCTCGATTATTGATTATAAAAGTCAGGAAATTGTTGGGCATATTCCTATCCTTATTGATGAGCGAATTGATAAACTCCGAGGATCATTGCCGTTTGGCATTACCATGAGCAAGGACGAGAAAACATTGTATGTCGCACTGCTGGGATTCAACGCCGTGGCAGTTATTGATATTCCAAGTCGTACCACAAAAGGACTAATTCCGGCAGGATGGGGACCTACACGTGTAGAGTTATCAAAGGATGAAAAGGAAATTTATATTATCAGTTGCAGGGGTATTGGTGCCGGGCCAAATGGTGGGCAAGGTTTTGTCACACCAATTCAGGGAGGCTATGTTGGAGCCATCCAACTGGCAAGTTTCCAAAAAGTACCTATGCCTTCAGCAACAGAGCTGGCCAACTACACCAAGCAGGCAATAGACAATACCTTCAGGGAAACAATAGTTGTAGATGATGGAAAAAACCCATTACCGCCGTTGCCCGGGTTGCGACAAAGTCAGATCAAGCATGTTGTTTATATCACCAAAGAAAACAGAACATATGATGAGATCTTTGGGCAATTGAAAGGTGGAGCAGGAGATAGTACACTGGCAAGATATGGGGTTGACAACGAATACACTCTTCCTGATTCGCTTCAGGGAAAGTTTCCCAACCTTAGGATTTCTCCAAACCACCACAAAGCTGCCAAGCAATTTGCCTATTCAGACAATTATTATTGCGATAGTGATGCCTCCGTCCATGGGCACCATTGGTTGGTAGGTGTAATTCCCAATGAATGGGTAGAATCAAATGCCAGTACAAGTAAAACTGCCATGCCATTTTCAAAAGCGCCGGGTCGTCGCTTCCCGAAAACCATTGGTAGTGTTGATCCTGAAGATTATGCGGAGATTGGCGGACTTTGGGAAGCGCTCGAAAGGCAGGGTGTAGAATTTTATAATTTCGGACAAGCAAATGAAAGCGGCCATGAAAGAGAAGCATGGTACGATACCAATACCGGAGCAGCACACGGAGTGATGATTCCCATGCAAAATGCTTTGTTCAAAAGGACAAGTCACGATTATGCTGGATATAATATGAACATTCCCGATCAATACAGAATGGATCAGTTTGAGAGGGAGTTTACTGAAAAGTGGATCAAAGGAGATGAAGATATGCCTCCTTTTATAACCATGATGATTCCTAATGATCACGGTGCGAGAATTCGCCCTAAAGATGGCTACCCATATCCACATTCATTTATGGTTGATAATGATCTGGCGGTAGGCAGGGTTTTACATTTTTTATCCAGAACCAAATACTGGAAAGAAATGCTGGTGATCATTACGGAAGATGATCCTCAGGGCGGAGTAGATCACATTGATGCTCACCGCTCAATCCTCATGATGGCTGGACCTTATGTAAAAAAGGGCTATGTTTCGCATACACATGCTAACTTTGGTGCCATTCTCAAAACGATGTACAATATTCTAAATGTACCCTATGTAAATCACTTTGATGTAACAGCTTCACTGCTTGATGATTTTTTTACAGACGAGCCGGATTTTACACCTTATACTCTGGAACGTCACGATGGCAGGATTTATAATGCCGAACTTTCCATGAAAAAGTACAACAAAACCATCGACTGGCGCAAAATAGAACAAGGACCGGAAATGGATGAGGAGGAGGATGCCAGAAAAAAGCACAAGGCAGACAATGGGGAGGAATAGTAGTACCAAAAATATTTAGTTGTAAACAGGATGTTTACTGGACTTTCAGAGAAGTAACTGTCGATTTTGTGTAAACAAAAATGACAGGGGTTACTAATTCATCTTATTCTGAAGTTATCTCAGATCAATAATTGCTGATAAAATACTCAGACTTCCATCTTCATAGCTTGTCCAGATAGGACGAACGAAATTACCATAGGCTATAATATTTATATAATCTCCCATGTAAATGTCTGAATCGGGCTTAAATGGTTTTTGGCTAATTTTCTCATTGGAAAAGGTCTCTCCTCCATCCGTTGAAATCGCTAAATACACATCCGTTTTCAAGTCATCATGGTTTCTTCGATCATAAAAAATGATATAAATATTTCCGGTTATAGGATCAATTGACATCCAGTTATAACATTGATGCTTACCCATCATGGCAATTTTATCATCATTTATTCTTTTTGGCTCAGTCCATGAATCTCCTTTATCAATTGATTTTGATATCCAGATATCTGTATCATTTTCGCCATTTCTTTGATCAGACCAATTGATATAAATTGTTCCATGGTATTCTCCATAGCTAATATCACAACCAATTACCGGTGATCCGGCAGCCTTTCCAAATCCCGGAACATTCAATTGCCAGCCTCCTGGTTGATCTGCCACTACAATATCCTTTTTTAACCATGTCACTCCACCATCCATTGATCTGTCCATATAAATCTTTTCATTATATGCCCAGGAGATATAGACCTCCTGCTCCGGGCCAGCTGCTGGTATCGCTCCTATTGGTGTTTCTGAATTTCCCAGGCAATTCCCACCATACTGATTAATTCTAATTGATGGCATCCACGACAGTCCCCTGTCATCAGAAAAAGAAAGCATAATGTTGGCACTATCCTGTGGGTTGGTTGATGCATAATTATCATACTGCGTCCAGGTTGTAAAAATCCTTCCTGAAGTCTCGTCAAATGCTGCCCACGCTTTTTCATTTTTCTTAGGAGGGTCCAAACCTATTGATGATCCACTGTTCCATGATTTTCCATTCAATGCTCGTTGACATACTATTCTGTCCATTACCATACTCCCATCCCACCCCATTTTCTCGGGGTCAGAAAGGTGGAAATAATAAAAATATCCTTCATTATCAGCAATTATGCAGGGGTCACCAAAGTCGCCATATTTTGATTTAATTTTCCTGGGATTCCATGTCCGCCCGTAATCTCTAGATAAAAAGATTTTATTTTGCCTTGTCTTCGTTCCGCTAGTTTGCATGGTTTTTTCACCAATAAAACTAGCTACCATTACATTTGGTGATTTTGGATTTATAAAAATTGATGGCTGACAAGGGCCAATTCCAGCAACTTTTTCCTTGGCAATAGTAACTATCTCATATTGGCTAAAACAAAGGGAAGCATTAAACAACAAAAAAGTAAATAATAAAAGTTGGCATCTTGTATTCAACACTTGGCAATTATTGATTGGTAAATAAATTCTAAAATACAAAAATCTCTTATTCTAAAACATGGTTTTGGATGGAAAAATATACGCTGGGCGATATTAAAGTTAATACGCATTAGTAGTAAGATACCGTGGTATCAGCTTTTCAAAATTTTTATATATTGCATAAAGAACAAATTCTCATTCATTAAAATGAACCTAAATGAAAAACAAAGGGATTGTAGCCCAACTTGATGCTGTAAATGAACATGAGAGAGAGCCCATACCACAATCAAAACTCAAGGGACTAAAAAGTTTTATTGGCATGTATGCCGGAGAGCATACTGCGGGTACAGAGTTTGTAATTGGCCCTCTGTTTGTAGCACATGGAGTTACTGCATTTGATTTAATTGTTGGTTTATTAATTGGAAATCTCCTGGCTGTACTGAGCTGGGGTTTTTTATGTGCTCCCATAGCAGTGAAAATGCGATTGACAATGTATTTCCACTTAGAAAAAATTGTAGGTTCGAGCATGGTGAAAGTATATAATTTAGTCAACGGGGTCATGTTTTGTTTTTTGGCAGGGTCAATGATCGCTGTATCTGCTACAGCTGTTGGTATACCATTTGGTTTGTCAATGCCATCTTTGACCGATATGTTACCAAATAGTGTAGGATGGGTTGTGGCAGTATTTGTTGTTGGCGCAATTACAACTATTGTGGCGATGTTTGGCTATCAACAGGTTTCAAAATTTGCAAACATTGCGGCTCCCTGGATGATCTTTATTTTCTTTGCTGCCGCCATTGCTGTGCTCCCTGAATTGGGCGTAAATTCTATCTCAGATTTTTGGGCCGTAGCAAACGAAAAAATCTGGACAGGAATACCAATGCAAGGACAGAGTCAGTTTACATTTTGGCATGTGTTGTTTTTTGCATGGTTTGCAAATATGGCTATGCATATAGGAATGTCTGATCTTTCAATATTCAGATATGCCAAAAAATGGCAATATGGATTTTCATCCGCAACCGGTATGTTTATTGGTCATTATTTTGCATGGATAGCTTCAGGAATACTATATGCTTTATTTCTCCAGCAATCCAACAACAGTGCAGAGTTTGCACCTGGAGTGGTAGCATTTAATGCTGCGGGAATTGCAGGTGCAGTTTGTGTAGTCATAGCAGGTTGGACAACAGCAAATCCAACAATTTACCGTGCAGGATTGGCTTTGCAAACTTTAGTGCCTACCTGGAAAACCTGGAAAGTAACTTTGATTACCGGCCTGGTGACTACCATTGCTGCTTGCTTTCCGGCTTTGGTAATGAGGCTATTGGATTTTGTTGCTATTTATGGTTTTTTACTAATGCCAATGGGTGCAGTTATATTTATTGATTTTTATGTGCTCAAACGATTTGGTTTATCAGATTTTTATGCCAAAAAAGCGGGTATAAAATTAAATTGGGCAGCAGCCTCAGCTTGGATTATTACATTATTTCTTGGACTATTTATGAACAAATTTATGGGCATTGAAGTATTCTTTTTAGGCTTACCGGGGTGGTTTATTGCCTCAGCCATATATATTATCTTCAGCAAATTTTATCAATCAAAAATTACCTCTATAACTGTATAATCATGAAAATAACAATATTAAAAATAATTTCGTATTTAGCTTTGGCAGGAACAATCGTTCCTGCTATGCTTGTTTTTTTTGGTGATATGCAGCTTGAAACCAACAAAGCAATTATGGCAATTGCCATGGTAATTTGGTTTGTAACGGTTCCATTTTGGATTAATAAATCAAAGGAAAATTCTGTTGAATAGAGGAACCAATATCACATGAAGATGGTTTGCTAATTGAAACTTATTCCGCAGAAGTTGTCAATAAGCTATTGTATCTTTCCTGATCCTGAAGGATAGAAATTGCGGCTTGCAATTGAATATCGTTGTCAAATGAGGCTTCAAAATTTCCCTTCATTAAATAGTATTGATCAACAATTCTTTCTTCAAGGATACTTTTGATTTCGTCACTATATTCTTGCAAATCCTGCTCCTTGTGATGCTTTACTTTTGTTTCTAATTCTTCAATCTCTGATTTTATTTTATCAAACTTGTTTTCATCTTTGGCATATTTTGTAAGTGTCTCAATAGACTTTTCTATTTTAGTAGTATAGTCATAATCTTTATCTTGAAGCCATGTGACGAATTCGTTAAATTCCTTATCAGTCAATTTGAAATCCATAGCTGGAGGAATGCTTTCATGTAAATGGTGATAAAGTGAAGCGTACTCAAATATTAATCCTTTTGCCATTAGACTGATGGTGATCGAAGCTGCTATTTTAGGTTTTACCTCAAAGTCCGGATCAACTCCACCTCCGTCAAAAACTTTCCTGCCGTTTTGTGTTGTAAATTCAGATTTCAAAGAATCAGGAATAACTCCTGCACTTCCATTTTTATTTCTTTGACTGTAGTTTATTGCCTGAATACATCTACCACTTGGGATATAATATTTTGCTGTGGTAATCTTTAGTTGCGAATTATAGGTAAGTGGCCTGGTCGCCTGAACAAGGCCCTTGCCGAAAGTTCTTTCCCCAACAAGAACTCCCCTATCATAATCTTGAATTACACCACTTACAATCTCTGCCGCTGAAGCGCTTCGGCGGCTCGTTAATACAACTATTGGAATACTTGTATCGGTTGGGTGATTAAGTGCTTTATAAGTTTTGTTCCAATCAACCACTTTTCCTTTGGTGCTTACTACCTCAGATCCTTGGGTTATAAAAACGTTCGATACATTTACAGCCTCATTCAGCAGGCCTCCCGGGTTATTTCTGAGGTCGAGAATTATTTTAAGCGCCCCCTCTTTTTTCAGCCTTTCCAATGATTTTTTTACTTCTTTTCCTGCGCCAGTGGTAAAATCCGATAGCTTAATGTAACCAACATCACTTGCTACCATTCCTGAATATGGCACATTATCAATTGTAATTTTTTCTCTGGTAATTTCGATGTCTATAAATTCATCTACTGCATATCTTTTAATGGTTACATTTAATTTTGTATTGGCTTGTCCTTTTAGCAACTGACTGATCTCCGAAGTATTTTTGCCCGTAACGTCCACGCCATCCACACTCAATATTTCATCACCAATTTTAAGCCCCGACTTATGAGCCGGAAACCCTTCATATGGCATCATGATAACATTTTTTCCATTTCTGTGACCAATGATCGCTCCTATTCCACCATATTGACCGGTAGTCATTGTTCTATAATCTTCGATGTCGTCTTCCGGAATATAATTGGTATAAGGATCCAAAGAAGCCAGCATTGCATCAATACCAGTTTTGATAAGTTTGTTTGGATTTACCTCATCAACATAATATGCATTTACTTCCTTAAAAAGTGTGGAAAAAATGTCAAGATTTCTGGTGATTTCAAAGTATCTTTCATTGGGATTGTTGAAAGATGCAAATCCTATGATGGCAACTAATGCGAATATCGAAACTGGAATTTTATATTTCTTCATTTTTTATTTTACGTTTTTCAGTCTTATTCAAACGAGTAAAAACCTGTTTTAGTTTATTTTCTATTTCGCTATAAGGCAACTTGGATTTACTAATATAGATAAGCGCCATGGATATTGAAAACATTTCTTTTTGATCCGATATTAATAAATTTTTATTCAATCGGTATGCTTCCTTAATTCGACGACGTATCAAATTTCTATCTACAGCTCTTTTATAATACCTTTTTGAAACAGTAAATAGAACCTGATTGGTATTTTGGTCCAAATTTGGAAGGTAGAATACTTTGAAGGGGTACAGAAAAAAAGAGGAACCATTGTCAAATAGTTCCTTTATAGATTTTTTGCTTCTTAGTATTTCGTGCTTTTTTAAAGTAAAGCTCACTGGCTGGCATTTTTAACCAAATCCGCATTTAAGATATGCTATCTTTTATGCGTTCTTTCGTCTGCGACTGTTAACTTCTTCCTTCCTTTTGCCCTTCTATTTGCAAGAATAGACCTTCCGCTTGCGCTTGACATTCTTAATTTAAAACCATGCTTATTGGCTCTCTTTCTTTTTGAAGGCTGAAATGTACGTTTCATTATCTTACTAATTTATTTATTTGAAATAGTCCGCAAAGGTAGGAAACATTTTTTTAAATCCCAATGTTCGTTTCACTTGTTAAGGAAATCGGGCTTAAACTTTTAATGTCTAAAACCAATGCGTAGGGTCATCCTGAACCTGTCTTTGTCGGCAGACAGGTTTATTTCAGAATCTTTATAATGATTCAGCAGATGCTGAAACAAGTTCAGCATGACTATAAAGTTTTAAACCCGATTCCCCTATTCACTTGTCAATAATATATTCTTGCAAATAGAAAAATATTAATTTTCCAAAATTTTGGAAAATCATTGCATAATCATTTTTAATCTTTCAGTATGTAATTTTCCATCTTATAGGGTTATTCATTTCAGCTAAATCCTACTTTATTAGGCCACAAGTACATTTTGAAAACAACACCAATTTGCATTTTTAAAATCCCAAGTGTTATTTCAAGGTTTATTAAAATATATGAAGAATATCAGCTATCTCTTTTTTCTTGCTTTTTTATTATTTTCTTCCTGCGCTTCAGGTCAAAAGGAAAATGGAACGCATAAAGACCCAGATACAACTACAGTTTTTAAAGAAGAGTATGACTACCTCTCACAACTAGAAAAAGATATAGTTGGCGAGTGGATAAATGTCGCCATGAAAGTAAATGTGAAAACATACAATAATACTGATACGTCCTTTATTGTTGATATAAATGAAGATTCCTGGAATATGAAGATGAATATCAAACCAATAATAACCAAGATATATGATGATGGTACTTATACTTCTGAATTTCGAAATTCTTATGATTCCCTTATGTATAATCCTAAAGGAACCTGGTTTATTGATGGGGATACTTTAGTTATGGAAGATCATCAGGCAACATACAAATATCAAATTTTTATTGATGGCGATATGTCTGAATTTAAGAGTATGATTGATTGGGATAAAGATGGGGATATGGACGATGAGTATTTTGGAAAGCAGCAGAAGAAAAAATAGTTATAATTTTCGCTAAAATGTCGGAATATAATATTCCGTTAATAAATACGTCGTAATTTTGATGAAATGGATCATCAAGAAAAAAATATCAACACAATTTTAAATTTATAACAATGAAAATTTCACTTATCGTAGCAATCATTTTTATTATTTTTCACAATGTGACCGGAACGCCACAGGAACCAAATATATTACCCACCGGCATGAGAATCACCGTATTGAACAGCCTGGGAAATATAGTAGAAAATGCCAAAGTTACTGTTTATGGATCCAGGAATGATTACGAAAAAGAAGAAAATGCTGTAGCTGGGCCAGCGTTCACTGATGAAAAGGGAAGAGTTACTTTTAAAAATTTAGATGAAAAGATTTATTTCGTACAAGTGCTTAAAGGAGATGAAAGCAACTATGGCGATGGTGAGCAAACCGGAAAATTGAGTAAAGGCAAAATCAATAAGTTCAATATTGTGATTCAATAATTTGATGTTTGTAAAACTCACTGATTTTGCTATAATGAAAAAACACCAAGGATTGATTTTTATCGCAATTTTTATTGGCATTGTTTCCTGCCAAAAAAAGAGCGAAAAAGAGAATACATTAATTACTAATAATAGAAAAGAGATTCATGCACCCCTCCCGATATTAAAACTTGAAAAATCTTCCATTGGCACCAGAGAAAATCCAAAGGCAAGAAAAAGGTATAATGCTGCCATGCTTGTTGATCCAAAAACAGGTTATCTACCAGACAACATAAAAAAGCGAGAACATATATTTTCTTCACATATATCTGCGAGAGGTAAAAATAAAAACAATCTTCGATCCAGCGAAAGCGATGAAAATGAATGGCGATCAATAGGGCCATATAATAAAGGAGGTCGTACAAGAGCGGTTGCTATTGATATCGCTAATGAGAAAACATTATTGGCCGGGGGTGTCAGTGGTGGTATGTGGCGAACAGTTGACGAAGGAATGAATTGGTCAAAAACCACCGTGCCATCCAGTATTCATAGTGTTACCTGCATAGTTCAGGATACCAGGCAGGGCAAAGAAAATATTTGGTATTATGGTACCGGAGAGTTCACTGCAAATTCTGCAGGTAAAAAAGATGCACCATACAGAGGAGATGGTGCTTTCAAGTCTATTGATGGAGGGAAAACCTGGCAGCAACTTTCTTCTACAACAGAAGGTATAGCAAACAATTATAACAGTCAATTTCAATATATCTGGGAAATATTGCCAAATCCATTTAACCTGATTGATGATGAAGTTTTTATGGCGGCGGTTGGAGTTATTTTAAGATCGCTGGACGGAGGCAATACATGGAATGCAGTTCTGGGAAGAAAAATAAATAGTTACCCCAATACAAACCTCAACAACGCAAATATTTCAGATTATACAGATATAGTACAAACAATTAATGGTATTTACTATGCGGTTTTAAGCCAAAGTTCCAGAAATGGATCAAGCCCTGATAGAGGAGTTTACCGGTCAAGTGATGGTGTGAATTGGGTAAATATCACTCCACGAAATTGGCCGAAAATCTATGCCCGAACTGTCATTGCCACTTCCAGAATGAAGTCCAATGAGGTTTACTTTAGCGTTAATGCCAATGTAGAAATGCTATGGAAATATAACTATGCTTTAGGTGATGGGTCTGGTCGGGGTGGTGTATGGCAAAACCTTAGTGACAATTTGCCCGCTCTGGGCGGAGAAGTGGGCGATTACGACAGCCAAAACTCTTATAATATGGTGTTGAATGTACATCCTGAAAACGAAAATATGGTATTTCTTGGAGGTACAAACCTTTACAGATCATCAGATGGTTTTTCTACAATAGACAATACCGACTGGATAGGAGGATATGATACAGCCAACAATATTAAAGTATTTCCGAATCATTTTGTTGATCAGCATGCTCTTGCATTTTTTCCTTCAAATCCCAACAAAATGATTTCATCAAATGATGGCGGAGTATTTATATTAAATGAAAATACATCAACAAATATAAATTGGCAATCATTAAATAATGGATTTGTGACTACTCAGTTTTATACACTCGGACTAGATGAATTTGGTTCGAGAGGAGCAGTTATGGGCGGATTGCAAGACAACGGAACACTTATTGCCAACAAACCCGTTGGAACCAGCTCCTGGAATGTGCTTCTTGCCGGCGATGGGGGATATAGTGCCATAACCAAGAACCAATCTTATTTCTATAGTTCCTTTCAGTTTGGAAAAATTTATAGGTTTACTTTAGATAAAAATCACCAAAGAAAATCTTTTGCCAGAATAGACCCTTTAGAAAGCGGTGGCGAGGACAAATTGCTGTTTGTAAATCCTTATGTTTTGGCTCCTGAAAATCAGAATATCATGTATTTTGCAGGAGGAGATGTGATATGGAGAAATAGCAATACTTCTCAAATCCCACTATATAGAAACCATGCTACTACTACCAATTGGCAAAAAATGTCATTTACTGAAATAGACAAAGGCATTGTCACTGCAATTAATGCAAGCTACAATCCTTCAGGGCAAGTTTTTTATGGCACAAATGATGGTCAAGTTTTCAGGATCTCCAATGCAAACGAGCGTAATTATTCTGTTGAAGAAATAACCTCGCCAATATTCGAAAAAAATGCCTACGTCTCTTGTATTTCCATTGATAGAAAAGACAGCAAAAATATTATCGTTTCGTTTTCAAATTATAATGTCATCAGTATTTTTTATTCTGATGATGGTGGCCTATCATTTAAAAATATCAGTGGAAACCTTGAAGAAAACCCAGACGGAAGTGGTAGTGGTCCATCGGTTCGGTGGATAGAGATTGTTTCTAAAATTGATGGTGCTAATCAATATTTCGCCGGCACCAGCACTGGCATTTATAGTACTGAGCAATTGAATGGCTTGTCAACAATATGGAATCGTGAAGGAGTAGAATCTGTGGGAAATGTGGTGGCAACAATGATTAAATATTTTTCTGAAGATGGAACAATTGTAGTGGCAACTCATGGAAGTGGCATGTATGAATCAAGTCTTGAAAATGTTTGGAAAACAGAAATTGAAAATACAGAAGCTCAATTTGTCATGAGAAATGCATTTCCAAACCCATTCATAGCGACAACAAATATCCCATTCACTGTCCCAAAAGACGGGATGGTTAAAGGCACTATTTACAGCATGATGGGGCAGCTGATAAAAACAATTCTTTGGGCAGAGCAATTTGAAGGTGAGAATTATATTTCCTGGGATGGGACAAATGAAGCAGGAACAAAGGTTTCTTCAGGCTCTTATATCTTAACAATGGAATTTGAAAATGAAAAGATTGGCAGCAGATTGATTTTCATGCCCTGATCTGAATTTTTATAATTTTTCTATCTATCCATAAGGTTAATATTTCGGTCCCGATACAATTGCACCCGAGCCGGTTAAATGGATAAATCGCTTAGCCAATGCAAGCATTTCCGAAAAAGAAAAAGGCTGACTCACAGGAGACAGCCTTTCTTATATCATTGTAAACTTTACTATTTCAAGGAACAGCATTGGGATTTAACTCATACTGCGTCATAGCATCTTCGCGTTTTTTTGCTGCTTTCTCCCATTCAGGCAGCAACTCTTCCAGGAATTTTTTCTTCTCCTTCACGAGCTTATCCATATCTAAACCAATATAAGCCTGGGCTTTATCTTTGGTACTCACATCGGCCAAAGGAATATCTCCCTGATGGCCAAGTTCAAAGACCACAGATGCTATTTTCAATCGTGCTTCTTGCGCCTTTATAATTCCTGTGCCCAAAATTCTGAGTGTTTCTACAGGTGCATGAAAAGCAGCTCCATGACTGGCACCGGCAAAATCCCATCTCCATTGTGCATGTCGGATGTCTAAAAGTACATCTTTCATTTGCGAATCTGAAGCACCCAATTTCCATGCAAACTCAGCCTCGAGATGCATTTTTACCAGTAAATGCTCCAATTGAATTCTATTTTCCAGCACCTTGTCCATATTGGCATACACGCTATTCGTCAGTTCCTCTTCACTTTCTCTATGACATACCTGACAGCTATTGGCAATATTGTTCAATGGACTCTGAATTTTATGATCTGTGAATTTTACACCACCATCAGATTTATATGGCATGTGGCAGTCTGCACAAGACACATTTCTTCGCGCATGAATTCCAGCTTGATATATCTCATACCCAGGATGTTGCGCCTTTAGCATTGGTGCTTTACTCAATTTGTGTGTCCAGTCTTTAAAGCTTATTTTGTCATAGTACTGTTCCATATCTTCGACAGTCATACCATCATCCCATGGGAAAGTCAGATATGGAACCCCTTCAGCCGGTGTTTTCTTATCGAAGTAATATTCCACATGACACTGTGCACAGACGAGCGATCTCATTTCCTGATGAGTGGCGTCATTGATATCTTTTCCTTGTCGTTCAAATGCTTCCACAAGCGCAGGCCTGGTGATCTGCAAATCCATAGTTTTTTCATTGTGGCAATCCGCACACCCGATGGGGTTCACAATTTCTTCTCCATGCCGCGACCATTTGCCCATATAAAATTCCTTCACTCCGACATCATTCATCAGCCTGGGCACATCAGGGCTTTTGCACGTCCAGCAAGTGGCAGGCATTGGTCCATCCTCAGCACTTGTGGGCCCTCCTGTTCTTAGGGATTCTTGAATATCTTTTACGGCATATACGTGCCCTTTTGGCTGGTTATAATCTTTGGCAAATCCATAACCGGCCCAAAGAATTACTAAATCCGGAAATTGCTCCAACTGATCTATATGTGCATTACCATTATATTTACTTACAAATGAAGTGTCATACATGTTCATATAGGTCTCGTATTCTTTTGGGTAGTTCTGCCCCCACACAATATTTCGTGGTTCAAATTGCCCGATATCCACTTTTTTTTGATCAAGAAATTGCGCTTCTGTTCTGCGCTCAATGATACTGGATGTCAACAAACCAAGTCCAAATACGATAAGTGCTGTAATTATAAAAAATAGCCATCCCAGCCATGGTTTTGTTTGTACTGATTTTCTTAATGTGCCCATAATTATAATTTGATTAATTGTTATTATTTAGATTTCTAATAAAATCGGGAACAGGACTTCCCGGCAATGGAACCCTGGCATTTGGTGTAGAGTTCAACCCTTTAACCCTGCCGTGTGGTACTTCCCTGTGGCAATCCCAGCAGAGTTTTCCTTCACCATGCTTTTTATCTTCAAGACTCACGTTCAAAAGCCCTACATCACGATTGACATTTTGGTGGCAACCTTTGCAATTTTCCTGCACCACCTCCTGCCCCGCTTCATGCATTTTTATTACCTGGGGTTCCATCCTAAGAGTAAACATGGTGGCATGCCTCAATCCATCTTTGGCTTTAAAGAAATATTTATTAAATACATTGTCGTGTGGGACATGGCAATCATTGCAAACCGCCACTTCCCTATGACTACTGTGCTGCCAGGTAGCAAATTCTGATCTCATCACGTGGCAATTGACACATGTTTTAGGATCGTCAGATAAATAAGAAACAGCATTGGAAATATATAGTGCGTATATGAGAACGCCACCAAATATGGCGATGAGGAAATTGACATAAAAAAGCCAGCTTGATGGAGGGCGGAGGTAGTTAAATACTTTCTTCATATCTAAATAATTTGTATAACCTACTTATTTTCCATAACAACTCTTCACTAATTTTGTCATCTAACTAACACAAAAAAGATTTCAAATCGCTGTCTTCATAGGTTTCAAGGTCTTTTAAGGTAATGATTTTTTCGTTGTAAATAATTGTGGCTTGAAAGCAATCATTGCCCAGGCCCAATTGTTAGTTGCCGATTTATCTCCTCCTCCTTTTATAGCTTCCATGGTTTCAGTAGCAAACATATGCGAATACCCAAGGTTAAATTTTAAGTCTTTTGTTATGGCCAAAGTATAAACCAAGTCAATTTCTGTTCCGAGACCTGCGCTAAATGTACCACCTGTCGGATCACTGTTTCTATAAATATTAACCGGGCTGGCAAAATAAAAAACATTAGCCAAAAGGTTGGATTTTTTGCTCAACTTAAATTTCGTTTTTAAATGCCACTCCAGCAGACCAGAAATTTTATTCCCCTGTCCATGAGGGTTTCCAACATAAAAATAGTCCATAAACCCATTGAATTTATGGTTCGTGCCATAAAGTGGATTGAAAGATTTATCTGTATTGTCGGTAAGACTGGTTCCTGATAAGTATTCAAATCCTAAGGTTACTGGCGTAATTTTAGTTTTTACTGTGGCATGAAGCATTACCATTAATGCGTTTACACTAATACCGCCACCGTTTTTTCCTCCCTGATAATACAATTCGCCGTCCAATTTTAGCTTACCGAAATTGATGTCTCCTATAAACCCATAGGTCTGTCGATAGGCCATGGAGGTGTCAGATTGTACCTGCCGTCCATCATTTTGGAATAGCAATGACATTCCTCCTTTTTCAAATTTTTTGTCCCACCAACCAAATATCATGGTTTTGTAATTATTTACACCAAGATAGTCATTTCCTGAAAGTTTTCCGGGTTCAAAAGGAATCTGTTGGTTATAGGCAAATGCAATATTAAGCACACATTGTTTTTCAGCATTTTCTCTTATAAACATAAAAGCATCGTGACTTCTTCCTTGCTGCGCCCAATCAAGATTTCCCATAAATCTGGCATTATTATAATCCATGGCCATGCGTCCTAACTTGAAGGAGTATTTGTCGTTAAAGGAATATTTGGCCCATGCTTCATACACATTTTGCAGGGTGGGGTCTGTCTTGTAAATCTGATCGGTGCTACCCCACATTCTCACATCCTGCAATGCGATATTTAACTGAATCTTGTCTTTTTTATAGTTGATATATAACCTTGATCTTTGCTCAATAAAAAAAGCTGGTTCTGCACTTTGGTCTCTAAGCTTTTTAAATCCGTTTCGGTACTCAGTTCTTGGTCTTATTTCACCTGTGATGGTAAATTGTGCGAGAAGGTTTGTGTTGGCCACAAACAGGAGAAGTCCTACAATTACGATGTTAATTAATATTTGCTTTTTCATTTTTATTATTTACTAAAGGTTAAAAAAATGCTTACGATAATTAGCAATATTGGCAAAGTAAATATGCATAGGTTCTTATTGCAATGACATAAATCATATTCCATTTTTTCTTGAATAAAAATACTGAAAGTGGAGAGATACTGAAGGTTTTTAATGGTAGATATTGTTGCTTATAAATATTATGTCTAAATAGTGGGTTCAAAAAAATATGAAAAGTCTTTAGCACTTATCCAATAAGTACACAATGGAATGGAAGAGTATAATAAACCAGAAGAATTTCTGATTAGCAAGGTGATCTACATCGACGAAGTTTGCAGGCTATGTCATTGGTCCGTCAGAATAGTAATTAACCATAGCAAAAAGGGTAAATTTTCTATTTCTTCTTTTCGATCCAATTTTGCCCAGGAGGCACTTTCCAAAGTAAGCGAAAGTCATATAAAATATGATTCGCTGCTTTATCAGAGTGGACAACTGGTATTTTCAAGGTCAGATGCGATCCTTCATATTTTGAAAGACATGGGAGGAAAATGGAAAATATTGTATGTTTTTATAGTGATCCCAAAGGCAATTCGAGACAGGGTGTATGAAATGGTAGCTCGAAACAGGTATAGTTGGTTTGGCAAAATGAATTATTGCAAATTACCTTAAATCAAATTGTTCTGGCTAATCCTTTTCAGGGGGAAATAATTTTTGAATAAAACTCCTCTTTTTAATTGGCCTACCCAGTAAAATATTTAAGTTATTTTCGGCAGTCAAATTTCTATCCCACAATTCGATGGCTTTTTTATAATGTTGTGCCGCCAGATTATATTGAAGCTTGTGCCGTTCGATAATACCCAAGTTCGTGTAGCTAACTGATAGTCTTCTTTTGGTTTCTTCTTGTGACGCTACAATTTCTTTAATTCTAAAGTTGATAAATTTATTTTTCTCTTTTTCATCATAATTTTCCAGCCCTCTCATGAAATTTTTATGGATAAGGTTCTCGATTTCCTTTGAATTTTTTTCTTGAAATATTTTTAGCCAATATTGATAATTGTCAATGCTTTTTTTAGAAGAAACCTCAGCAAGATTTATCAGCGAATCTTGTTGTCTTTGTTGAATGTCATCAGAATAAAGTGCCATGGTGAGCCATGAGGCAGCACGATTATTGTACAAAACACCAATCTCGTAAGAGTTTTTGTAATGGTCGTAGCCAGTGTAAATCCGCTCGATAGAATCCATCAACGAGAAAATAGCATCAAAATTATTACTCAATGCATACACATTATAATTTTCATAAAGTACCCTTGCTTCAAGAATCCGAGGATCGGTAGATTCATTTATGTTTTTATAATAAAAATATGAAATTGTAATTCCCGAAAATGCAATAACACTCATGATGATGATTAGCGTTACTGATCTTTTACTATTGAATAATTTCATTGATTATCTCCATATGGATAAAAGTATAGTTCTATTCTTATTTAAATAGAACCCTTTGTTGTAAGCGTCAGAAGACCGAAGTCAGGAGTCGCCTGCCGACAGGCTTCTTGAATAAGCAACTAATAACGTGTCAATTCTACTTTGGCCTTTTTACTCGTTGCCTTCCCTGCCCTGCCTACCGGACAAGCAAGCGACTTTTAACATTATTTATGATCTT
>CAZDRA010000045.1:24360-32324 GCA_964507705.1 uncultured Roseivirgaceae bacterium
TTCCCTGCCCTGCCTACCGGACAAGCAAGCGACTTTTAACATTATTTATGATCTTCCATTAATTTCAGAGTAGAACCAAAGTATTTCATTGAACCTTCAATAAATATGAAACTCATTGATATCTCTAAGAATGGACTTTTTCCATTAAAAATTTCCTTATTTCCAATGGAGTTCGTTTAGTAAAATAAGAGACTACGATATTGGTGACGATCGCTAACGGTGCTCCTATCCAGGCAAAATACCATGCCCCTAACCAGTAATCAACAAACTCGTGAAAAGGCCATGCAGCACCCATTGTGCCTGCAATAAAATAGGAGAGTGAAATTAATGAGATGGTCACACCTACCAAAAGTCCGGCAATGGCACCTTGCTTGTTGGATTCGCTCCACCAAATACCAAGTAAAAATAATGGAAAAATTGTACACCCCGCAAGAGAAAATGCTACTGCCACCAATTGGCCAATCAGAGCAAGTTTAAACAAGGCAATGACTGTTACAATCATAGCCATGAGAACAGTGCCAAGTCTTGCAAAAAGCAATTGTCTTTTTGGCGAAGCATCCGGATTGATAACTTTAAAATATAAATCATGAGAAAAGGCAGAAGCTCCAGCAACCAACAATCCTGAAACTGTTGAAAATGCTGCGGATACGCCACCGGCAGCTAACAATCCTACAATCAAAGGATGTACGTCACCAAGCTGCGCAGTATAAACCACGATGGCATCTTTGGCCAATTGACCAACTTCTGGGTTTGAGGATAGAATTTTTCCGAATGCTGCATAAGCAGGGGCGCTCCAGTATAAAATACATATAAAGAACAATCCCCAAACTACAGACCATCTGGCATCTCGTGCTTTTGGCACCACATAAAAACGCTGGATTACGTGTGGCAAACCTGCAGTACCAATCATGAGGGAAAATGCTATGGCCATCCATTGAAAAAATGTCTTGTCTGTCGCAGGATCCCAGGGCATGGCAAATTCTGGAGCTGGAACGATGGCAAAATCATGGCCCAGGGAATTAAGTAATTGCTTTGACTCGCTCAGCGGTATTCCCGAAACTATGTCAGAAACTACAGAGCCATACCCTATTTGGGGGAGCAACCAGAAGTAGTCAAATTTGAATGTTAGAATAAAAAGGGGAATTATGAAGGAAATAATGATGATTACGTATTGAATCTGCATATTTTTTGTGACCCCCAACATACCCGAAATGAGGGTGTAAGCTAACACCACGGAGCCGCCAATAATTACGGCCCAGGCATAATCTATGCCCATAACCCATTTGAACATAAGCCCGATTCCGCCAAATTGGCCAACACAATATGATATGGAAATGAGAATGGCTATGATTGCCCCCACCGCTCTCAATCCTTGTGAATAATACCTGTCTCCAATGAAATCAGCAGCTGTATATTTTCCATATTTTCTGATCTGTCCGGCCATCAATATCAATAGAAGTACATAACCTCCCGTCCAGCCAACAACATAAGCCAGCCCATGATATCCCGATCCGTACATAAGTGCCGCCATGCCAAGAAAAGAAGCTGCACTCATCCAGTTGGATGCAATGGCCATCCCTGATCCTACTCTGGAAATCCCTCGCCCCGCTGCATAAAAATCTGTTGTATCCTTGGCTCTGAAGAGTATGCCCACCAATACAAAAAGTATCAATATTGATATGAGAATAATGGCTGGTCCTACCTTGAAGCCACCTTCCAACTGCGTAGCACCCGAGGCTGCCTGAGACAAGAAAGGAATAGCCAATAAAAATAATGAGATGTATATTTTTTT
Source organism: uncultured Roseivirgaceae bacterium (assembly GCA_964507705.1). Classification (GTDB taxonomy): domain Bacteria; phylum Bacteroidota; class Bacteroidia; order Cytophagales; family Cyclobacteriaceae; genus JAAUQL01. The sequence continues at coordinate 26,153 of CAZDRA010000045.1, forward strand.
CATAATTTATAATTTACAGAAACACTGTCATTGTAGATCACCATCATGCTTTTTTAAGCTTCAATAATTATCTCAGACATGGTCTGTTTCATGTTATTTAGAATTCGTATTGTAAAAGGATTATTCTTCGATATGGAGCTTAGCGTTTAACAGGTCTATTTTAATGCAGTATGTCAAACAAAGTCCTATAAATAATATCAATAGAAAAACCGATGTATAGAAGTAGTGAAATGGAAAGCCTAAAAATTTTGTGTCGGTAAGAAAGGATTGATTATGTACCAGATATTTTTTCATAATTCCCGGAATCACTTCTTTGGTTTCCCCTGTCAGATTATCCATTGATTCTGAGGTGAGCTCCAATGGCAAAATTTTTGATCTGACATCCAGCACAGACAACTTCAGCATTGGACTCAAAGTTGTTGATAAATCCAGCTTCATATTTATGTATTCTTCATCAGAAATATTACTAATTTCTGATTTTAGCGTTTCCATTTTTCTAACTTTCTTAACTAAGTTTTCTTTCTGAGTATCGTCAGTAAGTTGATATACCGACCAGCTAAGCGCATAGTCCAGTGCAATTTTATCATCTGGAGAAATAGCTATTTTCCCTAAAACGGAAAGCGCTGCTTTCCCTAATTCTTGCAATTCAGTGTTGCTTGGATCACCACTTTCTATTGCTCCCCAAACATCCTGAAAAGTGATGTAGGCAGGCTCGGGCGTTGGTTTTTCTATTACCCATAACAAAAACTGGAATCCAAATATTGCAATAAACCAAGTAGATACCATCCCTAAAACCATGTTTCTATTGGCGGTGGTATGGGGTGTAGTTGGTCTAAAAAAACTTATGTGATAATCGTGATCTGAGTTGTCCATATTTTGTTTAGTCCGGAATAGATTTGAGATCAATGATGAAATTGATACTTAGATATTTACAAAAATTTAAATATATAGCAAAAATAATTCTAATAGAATAATATGTCTTTATAATTGGGGAGAAAAGGATTTAATAGATATCCCCTAAAAGATTTATGAATAAAATCTCAATTGCAATTCGTAAATTTAACCTGTACAATTATCCATATCTATTCAAATTCCAAATATGAAGTTTCGAAAAATATCCATTTTGAGTTTGTTAATGTTCATGGCGATTACCGAATTGTTTTCGCAGGTTAATGATGTTTATAAAGAAGTTGATCAAATACTATGGGTTGTAAAAGACTTGAAAACCGTAAAAAAGAAATGGGTTGAAATTGGCTTTTCTGAGATCGAAGATTTGAAAAAAGTTAAGTTGATCAGTCATGGATATAAAGATGACAAAGGAACGATAAAAGCATCCATTGCTCATTTGGGTGGGGCAAAAGCATTGTGGATACAGCCGGTAAGTGAAGAAACGATATTTTCCAGCTACCTCAATAAGAATGGAGAAGGGGCTGTAGCCTTGATTCACAAAGTGAAAAATGAGGAACAGCTTCATGAAGTGACACAACAATTGGCGCGGGCAAATATCGGTAAAATTGCTACCTATACCTTGCAAACCAAAACCGGAGATTTGAAATACACCATCATGGATACCAAAGAAAAAGGAAAGTATTATTTGGGTTTTGTGATTGACGAGAGAACCGGAAATAATTCCTTTGATGGTAAAAATCAGCTAAACATGAAATTTTCGCAATACGCATTTGCCATCAAGGATGCCGAGCCTGTATCGAGGTTTTGGGTTACAGCAGGTTTTCCAGAGCTTGATATCACCCATGGGCAAGTGACGGATAAAATGTATTTTGGAAGAAGTGCCAACTTTGATATGAAGCTCGGCTGGCAGCGACATGGCTCTTTAGTCTATGAGTGGTGCATCCCCATCAAGCCTCCAACAATATATGCAGATCATATTCGCATGCGTGGTGAGGGCATTCAACATTTCGGATTTTTTGTGGATGATATGGATAAGTCAATAAAATTTTTTGAGCAAAAAGGATACAAAATATCCATGTCGGGAAGTTGGGGAGACAAAGGAAAAAAAGGTTCGGGGCGATTTGCATACGTCGACTTGAGTAGCATTGGAGGTATGACAGTAGAATTGCTCTGGAGATTTAAGGAATAGTATGCCAATAATTTTATCTCAATATTCTGAGTTTCCTTATATTCGCAATTGAAGGAAAATTGTGTCGATGAAGCTTAGAAGAAATTCCATTCTGTTTTTTGTTATATTAATAATATGTCATCATTTCACTTTTGCTCAGCATGACACTAATATCGTAGTTGCTCAACAATGGGAAGGAATCTATGAAATATTGCTTCGCAATGAACTTACCCCGAAAGTCCACAAAGAACCATTCATAAAAATTAATGTAAAAAAGCTGAACGGCGACACCCTGCTTATAGCCGGCAATATTTACTTGTTGCCCGAAAAAATATTCACCCCGATTATCCACAAAAAAGTTAGTCCAAAATCGAAAAGTAAAATCTATCCGCTCTTTGGAAAGAAATATGAAAAAGTTCCAATAATTGACAATAAACTCGATGGCTCTATTTATTATTTGGTAAGCGGTCATGGGGGACCAGACCCGGGAGCACTGGGTAAATATGGTAATTATACGCTAAGTGAAGATGAATATGCCTATGATGTTACGCTTCGCCTGGCAAGAAATCTTATTTCTCATGGAGCAACTGTGCATATTATTGTACAAGATCCAGACGATGGGATTAGAGATGAAGCAATTTTGAAAATGGACAAAAACGAAAAATCTATGACAAACAAGACCATTCCATTAAATCATAAAGCCAGGCTAAAACAACGGACAGATGATGTAAATAGACTTTACAATAAAAATAAAGGTGCATTTCAACGGCTTATTGCTATTCATATTGATAGCAGGAGTAAAGGGCAAAACATTGATGTTTTCTTTTATCACCATCACAATAGTCGCCGGGGAAAGACCTTGGCCAAAGAAATCCAGAAAGTTTTCAAAACGAAATATGACAAGCACCAGCCGGGAAGAAACTACCATGGTACGGTATCTGCCAGAAGTGGACTTTATGTTGTGAAAAATACATTACCCCCTATTGTTTATATCGAACTGGGAAACATTAAAAACTACAGAGATCAGTTGCGTTTTGTTAGAAGTGATAACAGGCAAGCAGTAGCTAACTGGATAGAGCTGGGTATTTTGAATGATTATAAAAATTCGAAAAACTGAGATGCTGGTTAGGCCGAAAGCAGTAGCTTGATTTATTGAACTCGCAATATCATAGCAAGAAGAACAATTCATTTTCCGAGTTAAAGAATATTTTATAAGTTTATAATATAATTAGTTATATGCGAAGAGGTTTATTTTTTATACTAATACTATTTTTTTTCAATTTGTCATTTGGTCAAGGCAGCTATTCTACCAAATCGAAAAAAGCAATTAAATTTTATAAAGAGGCCGAGATTCTACTGCGTCAAAGGAAATTCCCGCAGGCAATTGAGGCATTGAAAGGTGCTGTTGATAAAGATAATAATTTTACCGAGGCACATTTAAGGCTGGCCTTTTCGTACGAATTGTTGCAAGAGACAAAAGCACAGCAGTATCATTTGGAGCAAGTGATAAGGATTGAACCCAATAATGTTAGGTTCAAAAATGTGTATTATTCATTGGGTAAGGTATATTTCAACCAAGGAAAATATGAACAGTCCGGCAAGGTGCTGGATAAATTGGTACAATTTGGAATAAAAAATGCTCGCATTAAATCGGATGTAATACAGCTTGGGAAAAATATAAATTATGCAGTCGAACATATAAAAGACCCTTTGGATATTCATCCGCAACCAATGGCAAAAATCCTGAATGCTTTTCCGTTACAATATTTTCCTGTACTTACAGCTGATGAAAAAACCATAATTTATACCGCCAGAGATGGTAAATCTTTTCATGATGATGAAAATATTGTTATCAGCCAGAAAGATGAAGAAGGGAATTGGATGAGGCCCGTATCAATTTCTCCAAACATCAACTCTCAATTCAATGAAGGAACCTGTACAATATCTGCAGACGGTCGCATTCTAATATTTACCAACTGCGAAGGAAGACAGCGAGTTGGGAGTTGCGATCTTTATATTTCTTATAAAACCGGTGAAGATTGGAGTGTCCCTGAAAATCTGGGCAAAAACATCAATTCTATGTCCTGGGATTCTCAGCCTGCGCTATCGGCAGATGGTCGCAAACTATTCTTTATATCAGATCGAGCCGAAGGTTTTGGAAAACGAGATATATGGGTTTCGCAAAAAAACCATGAGGGCATCTGGCAAAAAGCTGTAAATGTTGGCCCCGAAATAAACACCAAGGAAGATGAAGTCTCTCCTTTTATTCATGTAAACGGAATAACATTGTTTTTTGCTTCAAAAGGATACCCAGGGTTTGGTGGTTTTGATTTATACAAAAGTGAGTTGGATAATACCACCTGGTCTGAACCTGAAAACCTGGGATATCCATTAAATACCCATGAAGACCAAGTTTCGTTGTTTGTATCTACCGATGGAAAAAATGGATATTATTCGTACGAACGCAACTGGAATAGTAAGCAAAGCCAGAGCTTTTTGTATAGCTTTGAATTCCCTGATGATCATATAATAAAAAATAAAAGCATCTATCTTACCGGCCAAATTTTCGATATCGAAACAAATGAACCTCTTGATGCAACCATAGAATTATATAATATTGGATCTCAGGAACCAATTTCTATTTTTTCATCTGACCCTGTTTCCGGAAAATATTATACCATTCTCAATGCCAATGAAAAGGTAGCCTTATATATAGATCGTGAAGGATACCTGTTTGAAAGCAGATCGTTCGAAATAGATCGAGAAAGCGGAAACTCCATTAGGCAAGATTTTTACCTCAAACCAATAAAAAAAGGAAACTCAGTGCAATTGAATAATTTGTTTTTTGAGTTTAACAGCGCTTCACTTACAGAAGATTCAAAAACCGAGTTACTCAAAATCGTTCAGTTTTTATCTGCCAATCCAGACACAAAAATAATGATAGCAGGCCATACTGATGACCTTGGGACTGAGCAATATAATATTACTCTTTCTACCAACAGGGCTAAGGCAGTATATGATTTCTTGATAAACCAAGGGATCAATCCGCAGTCATTATCCTTTACTGGGTTTGGAGAATCAAAACCTCTCGTCACCAACAAGGACGAAGAAAGCAGGAAAGTAAACCGAAGGATTGAGTTTATTATTTCTAATTAGATTCTGTCCATATAGTCAAAGCCTGCTTCAGATTAGCAATTAGGTTAAATCATTTTTGTTATATGAAATCGTTATCTTTACTTAAAAATAAAATAATGAAATTAAAGTCAGAGATAGAATTAATTAAAATGGAGCTGGATAAAGTTGAAGATATCCATTTAATTGAAGCGATAAAGAATTTATTGGCTTATGGTAAGGCCAAGAGGTATGATGATAGCTTGTCGCCAATGAGCAAAGATGAATTTTATTCAAGGAATGAACTTTCTAGAAAAGCCATTGAGAACGGAGATTTGATTAACCAATCAGAAGCTAGGAAATATTTTTCAGGCAAGCATGGCTGATAGAAATATAGAAATAAATTGGACTCCTTTTGCATTACAACAGTTGGGTAATATTTTTGATCATATCTTTTTTAAGGAGAAAAATATTGACTTGGCTCAAAATGTCGTTGACAGAATTTTTAACAGAACAGATCAATTGAAGGAGTTTCCAGAGTCGGGTAGCCCAGAGCCATTATTGAATGAAATAGGTCAGGATAGTAGGTTTTTGTTAGAAGCAAGTCACAAGATTATTTATGAGTATCACCCTGTAATTGAAGTTGTAATTGTCACAGATGTTTTTCATACGAGCCAGAACCCGAAAAAAACAAGAAGGTCGTCTGAAAAATAGTAGTGAATAACTTATTTATCCAACCAATAAACCACACAACCTAAACCTTGCCTGTACCTGGGAGATATGTGCAAAACCAAAATTAACTAAGGCATTATATCCTTCTTCATGAAATAAATTTAACGGTATACCTTTGAACATTCTACAAAAACTGGAGAACTTATAAACTGAACGCTTTAAAACTATTCCAAAATAATGAGCTCCTACTTAATGTAAATCAAAAAGAAAGGATGTATTTATTAGATATTTAAAATATCCAGAAAGGTTATT
>CAZDRA010000046.1:0-18786 GCA_964507705.1 uncultured Roseivirgaceae bacterium
CCAGATCAGTTTTGGGGACATCAGATCATCGGATATTGATCCCCGCATCTTTAATAATAGGTGCCATGCTCATGTTGTTTTGCGACATCATTGCCCAGTTGCCAGGAAGCCAGGTTACCCTTCCAATTAATGCCGTCACTGCCTTGCTTGGATCACCGGTGGTAGTTTGGGTGATATTGAAAAATCAAAACTTGCGCACTGCTTTTTAGTATGAGATGTTGAATGAGGGAATGGGATAATGATAGAATGAGGGAATGCTTGTCCGCCGGAGCTTTTGCGTAGGAGGAAGGGAATGATTGAATAACAGGATAAATGAATAATAAATTTTAGCGTGAAAAGGGCACTGGAAATATCGAAACTCAATATTGGTTATTTCAAAAAGAAAGGACAAACTATAAAAGTTGCCGGACCGATTGATGTTTCCATTGAACAGGGAGAATTGATATGCTTGCTTGGGCCAAATGGTGTAGGCAAAACTACATTGCTAAGAACGCTGGCAGGGATACAAAAACCTCTTGGCGGATCCATTGCTATCATGTCGCAAAATTTATCTGCAATAGATAAAAAAAAGTTAGCCAAACTCCTCAGCATAGTTCTCACCGAGCAAGTTGGTTATGGCAACTTCACTTCCGGGGAATTGATTGCGCTTGGCAGAATTCCATATACTGGATGGCTGGGGAATTTGAATGATCACGATAAAAAAATGGTTCGATGGGCAATAGAAAGTACAAATATTGGTCATTTGGTAAATAAAAGTATCCATGAGCTAAGCGATGGTGAACGACAGAAGGTAATGATAGCGAGGGCTTTGGCGCAGGACACCCCCGTTATTTTACTGGACGAACCAACGGCTCACCTCGATATTCCAAATCGTATTGATATTATCCGATTGCTCAGAAAGCTTGCCAGAGAAACCGGAAAGGCCATCATCATGTCAACACATGAGCTTGATCTTGCGCTTCAGGCAGCAGACAAAATATGGCTGATGACCATGGAAAATATTACCTTTTCGGGTGTGCCTGAAGATCTCGTGTTGAATGATGTCTTTGGAAATGCATTTACCAAAGAGGGCATCACTTACGATAAAAACCATGGGATATTTAAGGTTATTGAACCACACCGATCAAAGGTCGCAGTTGTAGGGGATGAACCAGGAGCGTTCTGGACAAAGCGTGCTTTGGAACGATTAGGATTTGCCATAATAACTGATGAAGGAAATTGCGATAAAATCTCAGTTGAGTTGTTGGATGACAATTGGTCATGGAATTATTCTACAGTAAAAGAAAATTATGTGTGTGAGTCCATGGCAAAGCTCATTGCATTTCTGAAACGAAAGGAGCGTATCCATGAATAAAGCTATCACCATTTTCATTTGCCTTGTGCTTAGTTTTTATTTTGATAGCATAGCGCAAACCCAGACAATGGAATTGGATGAAATAACCATTGAAGGTGATCCGTTTGAAAAATTTATGCCCGGAAGTAAAACACAGAAATCCGACAGTTTGCAGATGGCACTTTTAGGGCAGGGGACATTATCAGATTTCATGCAACAAAACACAACTGTTTATATAAAAGAGCAGGGGAATAAAATGCTGGCCTCGATTTCATTTCGCGGAACAGGTTCTTCGCATACCGCAGTATTTTGGAGCGGTATCAATATTAATTCACTCACACTTGGCAGTTCCGATTTCAATGGAGTTCCCTTGTTTTTATTTGATGAAATATCTGTTCATTATGGTGGGGCGAGTTCTCTTCAAGGCAGCGATGCGATTGGAGGGAGCATTCATCTGGGTTCACAACCTGGTTGGATTAATGGAACTAAAGTGCAATTCAGGCAAGATTTCGGAAGTTTTAGAAATATTTTTTCCGGTATAAAAGTCGATGTCGGCAATGGTAAATGGGAATCCAAAACCAGGATATTTAATAGAATATTAAAGAATAATTTTACTTATAATATCACAGATAGAATAGGAGATTCGTATGAAATCGAACAGAAAAATACGAAAGTTCACAATGCGGCTATCATTCAGGAATTTAATAGGAAAATAACCAGCCGAGGATATTTAACACTAAAAGGTTGGCTGGGAAGTAATGATCATCAGATTCAGCCATTAATGCTCAACTCACCAAATGACGACCAAACCGGTGATGAAATCCAGGATAAAAATCTGAGGTTGATTGGAGAATACAAACACTTTTTTGAAAATGGAATATTACAATCCGGCTTAGGGTATGTCTGGGATTACCAGTTGTTTAATGAAACCGATGTCATAGAAACGAGGCGATTTCTTTCTAACCTGAGCTACGAATGGAACATTGGAGATAACACCATTATTAATGCAGGAGGCAACACCAAGTACATTGTCCCGAATGTTTGGTCTTACGATGATGATTTGACAGAGTGGAGGGGAGATGTTTTTCTTTCTGTAAATCATGAAATGATAGAGAATTGGCAGGTAAGCCTCAATGCCAGAAAGACATTTGTTCCTTTTACCGAATCTCCAATTGCCCCATCTATCTCTACCAGTTATTTGATAGGTCAAGCGCCAATGGATATCACCTTTCGATTGCAGGTAGAGCGCAGCTATCGCATTCCAACATTTAACGATCGCTACTGGGGAATTCAAGGCAGACCCGACCTAAAATCTGAAAACGGGTACAGCATAGAATTGGGGCAAAATATGCGCTGGGAAAAAGACAACTATTCGTTTGATTTTGACATAGCAGCCTATTATATGAAAATTGAAGACTGGATCGCATGGAAACCCACAGGTAATCTTTGGCGCCCATTCAACCTCAAGGAAGTGGAAGCATCGGGAGTTGAATTGTCCGGAAAATGGAAAAAGAAATGGAGTAGGGGAGAGATTGGATTAGGAGGAATGTATGCATATAACAAAACCGAATTGTTGAAGGGAATATCAGAAGATGATCCATCTGTTGGTTATCAATTGCCATATACACCAAAACATAGATTTACATTAAATGCGCAACTATTATATCAAAAATTCAGACTTTCTATCAATAGCAATTTTACAGGCAAACGATATGGCATAGATGTAATCAATGAAGATTTAGATGAATTTACGATTACAAATATTTCTTTGAGTAAGTCCATGGTAATCGGAAGACAAAGTTTTTCAATTGAAGGCCAGGTGCTCAATTTATTTGACGCCGAATATCAGAATGTAAATCGCTATGCGATGCCAGGCAGAAATTATTTACTCAGTATAAATCTTTTTATAAATCAATAACAAATAATGAAAATGAACAAGTTTAGAAATTTTGTATTTTTTGCAGTAATCACTGCCAGCACAGTGTTTTTATCATCATGCGATAGCAGTAGCGGGGGAGAAGAAATTCCAATAAAAACTGGTGTGTTTGTAGTAAATGCGGGAAATTTTGGACAAGGCAATGGAAGCGTTTCGTTTTATGATGAAGAGCTAAAAACGATATCAAACAATGTAATCAAAAATGCCAATAATGGAGCGGAGATAGGAGCCTCGATAGAATCAATCTATCAAAATGACGGCGTTGGATATTTAGTTTGCAATGCCACAGATAAGATAGAATTTTTTGGCATGGAAGATTATGCTTTTTTGGCAAATCCTATTACAAATATATCTAAACCGAGGTACATGACCGTTGCAGGAGATAAAGCATACATCACTTGCTGGGGCCCCTGGAGTACTAACTATAGCTTAGATGCATCATATGTCGCTGTGATGAACCTTGGGTCTAAAGAAATTATTGATTCTTTAGATTGTGGTTCAGGGCCGGAAGGCATCATTGCGATCGATAGCAAATTATATATTGCAAATTCTTACGACACAACATTGACGGTTATCAATTTGAATGATAATTCCACAGAATCCATAGCATTAAATGCAGCACCACAGCATTTCTTAGTTGACGGCTCGGGCATGCTTTGGGTGACTGTTGCTTCTGCTTTTGGTGTGCATCCGGCTGATCAGGTTGGTGTGCAATCGATTAATACCGGTACAGGAAAGTTAGATTCTTTTATCAAAGTACCAGGAATGTCAGATGAAGGAAAGATGGTCATTGACGGCAATGGAGAAAACATTTATTTATTAACCGCCCAGCCCTGGCCTGGGACAGACACAGAAGTTTTTGTCATAGACACAAAAACAAAAACACTGGATAGTGAGGCATTAATTTCAGGAGAGAATTTCAATGGTATTGGTTTCAATACTACAACAGATAAAATTTATGTTGCCGATGCTGCTGGATTTGCAGGCAATGGAAAAATCATGGTTTATGACGTCGATGGCTTGGCTCTGGATGATCAGATTACCTCAGTAGGCCCATCTCATTTTATGTTCAAATAAAGGTGGAATCAATTAAAAACCAAGGTGAACCTAAAAACTGCCCCAGATGCGGGAGCAGTTTTTATTGCAATAATCACAATATTCTTAAATGTGCCTGTATAGAAATTCCATTAAGTGATAAATCCAAAGCATTAATAGCCGAGAAATATGACGATTGTTTGTGTATGAATTGTTTGAACATGTTGGCTAAAGAATTTCTGAACTCAGTAAATTGAGTAATTTGCGATTTGCTGAATCCCATGTTAATATTTACTTTTTCTGACAAAGGGTATGGGTATTGAGTATTGAGTGTTGAATATTGAGTACTGAGTACTGAGTATTTAGTATTGAGTACGGAGTTGAGTAACTATGTGCTGAGTACTTTATACTCTGTACTTTGTACAGTATACTTTGTCCATGTACTGAGTTTTGAATTTAACAGTAGATATAGTTTTATTCTGCATGAAGTTAGACGTCATCATAAAATAATGCCTTTGTGTTTTTAAAACCAACAAGTGCCTTATTTTCCCATAATGTGTTTCATTATATAAAGATCAAGAGCTTCATAATCACGTTGGCTGATAAAAGCTTCAGTTTTAACCTCATCGATACTTCTTGATACTTCAAGTAATTGATTAAACATTTCAAGGCTGTTGGTTAGATGAGCTGTAGCTGTTTTGTCACCCTGTGTTCTCATAGCTTTTATATCAAGACCTACCCATTCGCCATTTTTTCCATAATCATGACGGTCTAAGATGCGCACCTGATTTAACGCTCTCCTCAGATCAACTGAACCAAATGTTTTATCTTGGTCAAATTTCAAACCGTTCTGATCGTTCAAGTGAACTGTCCAAAGTTTGTTGTGCGCCATCGCAAAACCCATTTCATCAGACGGGTCTAAGCCTGCAAGAATTGCATGGGCACTTTCAATATTCACACCTACCCGATCGGCATCATTTGTTAGCATTCCCAGGGCAATAGCATGGCCGGTAGTGGGAATATATGCATGATCAACAGGCTCGTTGGGTTTAGGTTCTATACAAATACGAACATCAGGATCATGGGCCAGCATCACATTTATTGCCTCAACAAGTTGCTCGGTAGCCACCTTGCTATCTTTGGCTTCGCGAATATATGTTCCTTCTCTGGCTAACCAAAGCACGACCAAGTCAGTCCCCAACTCATTGGCGATGTCGATGCAAAATTTCGAACGTTCTATTGCATATTTTCGACATGCAGGGTCATTTGATGTGTATCCGCCATCAATTGTTCTGGGATCTTCCCACAACCTCGGCGCAACAAATTCAGCTTTTAGCCCCAAGTTGTCAAGCCGTTGCTTCAATGATTTTGCTTCTGAAGCAATTTGAGAAGCTGATTTGCCTTCCAACACAGGAACGGCATCATCGTCATGCAATTGAACACCGTCAAATCCAAGTTGCTTATACATTTCGAGTTTTTTGTCAAACTCGATGGTTTTACGAACGGTGGGGCCAAATACGTCTGCTCCTTCATGGATATTCCATGGTCCGAATGTAAATTTGAAATCATTAGCCATTTTTAAATAATTTTAGTGGGTGAGATTTAATTATTTTAATTCAGGAAATTACAATATAAATTCTGAATTTACGGATGCTAATTTCTAAATTTTGACTGAGAAGAATGAATATGGAGATGTAGTGTAGTTAAGGCTGAATACCTAAATTTTCCTGATTGATATAACGTTACCGCCAGAGGCTAAATTTTTAGTTGAAACTTCTTCTTTCTCTTTTGGGGATCTCTATTAATTCATTTCTTTGTTCCCATAGGGTTTTCATAGTGTTTCAAATTTTCTTGCCTTATCCCGATAAAGCTTCACAAATTTTCATTGCCTTTAAAACACTATGAAAATTTTGATGCGAATGAATTATTAGAGGTCCCCTTTTTATTATACTGTAAATTTAATAGTGTCACATCAAGTCAAATGAAACGAGTTCAGAGATGAGCATATTATAAAAATATACAAGATAAATCATCCAATAGGTAAATTTGGAGTGTTTTTAAAGCAAGTGAAAAATCAATATAGTTTAATTGCAGTGAAGCATTTTTCATAATTTTGAAAATGGTTTGGCTGACAGTAATTATTTATCAAAATTTTGCATTAAAAACCAATGTAGCGGTTCGATATCAACAACTAACAATACTGCAAAAAGGATACTCAGGAAAAGTACATAAAACATAAATTTCTTCTTTTTATAAAGTTTTTCAGGTTTTTGGACGATCGAATTTTTGTTAAACCCTATTTTTAAATACCAGGTAAAAAGTAAGGCAAAAAATGGAAATGATATAAGTAACTCTATTCGATGTTTAATTAAAAAGATACCCAAAAAAAATGTTGCTGTCAGTGCATAAAAAAATAGTGAAATCAGTAGCTTTTCACTATCATAGTGTACAAATGATTTTCTGTATAACCCCGCTGTAGTTTTGTCTTCTATAAAATTATATTCTGCAAAACGCTTCGTAGCCATTAAAAATGCTCCTGCCATCCAATAAGCGACTAATATACTTGAAGGGGGAAATACCATTGGAACCACAATATACCAACCTAATAAAAACCTGATAGGGTTGTTAATTGATTCTGAAATTACGTCAAGATAAGGTAGGTCTTTTGTCCTGAAAGGTTTTACATTATATAATATTCCCATTACTAATAACAATAATTCAACATAGAAAAAGGCAGGTGACATTGTATATGCAAGCAGCAGTCCGGCTATGGCAAATATTAGGTATTCGATAATAACAATATTTTTTTTCAAATCCTTTTCGACTGAGGATCTATGCTTTTTAACTGGATGAAATTTGTCAAATTTTGCATCAATCCACTCATTTATTACATAGTTGGCGGATGCAATAAAACAGGTGCTCAATATCCCTATTAATAAGTGAGCGAATAATTCTATATTTATTTCAGGATTAAAATAAATGAAGGCAAAAAGAACACCTGGCAACATGAAAATATTTTTAAACCAGTGATCTATTCTTGCTAAAGAAAGATAATCCGCAAACGTTGCTTTTTTTGAGAGTAATGTTACTTCAGTCATATTTTATGAAATTAAATTGCAATTATAAAAATGCATTAATTAATGTTGACATGTTCATTTGACAGCAACAAAAATGAATGTTATAGATAGAAATAAAAATGAAAATGATTTTTTTTGTTAAATGTAAAATTTTGCGAATACAAAGTGCACAATTTATATTAAAATAATTTTTTTACTGGACGTGCAAGGTTCCTCATACATGTAACTTAATCTAAAGAAACCCTTAAGTAACAGTTAGTTCTTAAAATGGGACTGACATGGCGAAGCTGTATGAATTATCAACACGTTTTTGATCTCAATATCAATTTCTAATAGCGTATATGAATATTTAAAATCTACACAGAAAATGGTCATGAAAATATTCGAAATACGAAAATAATATACAACTAATGTAACTCTACATTAGAATCATTTGCTAAGTAAAAATTATGTTCTCGTTTTTCACCGCTTATTAAAAAGTTAGAAAAAGATTCTTCCAAACTTTTTAGATTAATTCAATACAGATAATATGAAACCAATTCTTAAGTTTTTACCCCTTTTATTACTATTTACAATTGTTATTATCTTACTCGCAAAAACCGAGTTACGACCTGACGAAATACGCTATCTAAATTATGCTAATAATTTAACTCAAGGCTACTTTACCAATCCGGAAAATCCATTCCTGGAAAGTGGCCCTGGATACCCATTGTTGTTGACAGTATTTGTTGCATTAAAATCACCTATAATTGTTATAAAGGTTTTTAATGGTTTATGGGTGTTTATTGGTTTGCTGTTTTTTTATCAGCTATTACTTACCATTACAAGTAAAAAAATTGCAACAATAATGACATATGTCCTAGGATTGTATTATCCATTTTTCATATATATGAGTCTCATATATACAGAATCCTTCTCTTTTTTATTGTTGTGTTTCCTGCTTTATTCATTTTCAAAAATATCCTCTCATGGGAGAAAATGGATCATTTATTCAATCTTGGTTTTGGGATACCTAATTCTTACACGGTATATATTTGCATATGTTAGCATTGCATTGATAATGTTACTGCTTGTCGGTTATATTTTTTCAAAGAAAAAAGAAATATTCAGATATTTAATAGTTTGTCTCATAGGATTTGCATTTTCAATTCCTTACCTATTTTATACCTATTCACTCACAGGAAAGATTTTTTATTGGTCAACCATTTCTGGGCAAGGAATTTATTGGCTAACTACAACTTATGAAAATGAGTATGGTTCATGGTTAAACTTTCGTGACGATTTTCCAGGACTTAATCCTGCACATAAAGTTATATATGATTCTATAAAATCTAAATCGTATGTAGAACAAAATGAAATAGTATTAGCCAATGCAATAAATAACATAAAAAATAACCCTAAAATATATGCCTATAATGTTATTGTAAATTCTTTGCGTTTTTTCTTTCAATACCCTATATCCTACCATTACCAAAGACCACTTGTATATCATATTCTGATGCCGAATATGCTACTATTTTTCTTACTAATATTTACTCTATTTCCGGCATGGTTAAACAAAAGATCAATACCTATTAGTATATATTTTACGTTAGGTTTCTTTTTAATATATGCTGGGGGTAGCGTTTTACTGGTGTCACATATTAGATTTTTACTTCCACTGATTCCTTTTTTCATCTTTTGGCTTACGTATATTGGCAGTAATTTTATTCAACTAAAATTTGCGCGGGATATCAATACTAAAATAGGGAAGGAATTCAATATTGTTGAATGCAAGGACTCAGAGCATGAATTAAAAGAAAATATCTGATTCTAAACTTGATCATATAGATTTTATTAAAACAGCGAGCAATAAAATTAACTTTCTCATGAAAATTGGATACTTTACAATTTCAGATGTTGGGGTTTCAGAAACCTTTATGCAAGACCTAATCATCGGGCTCGAAGGTAAAGGTGATAAAAATGGACTCGTTCATGTCGTGGGGAAAAAAAATGGAAATATCGTAGCCAATGACACCTTGTTTACTAATTTTAATTTAAACAATTCAATAACAAAGTTTATATATGAAATTGAAGAAAGGGCCAAACTTAATACTAGATTTACTATCAAAATTAAACAGCTATGGGTCGATCAAAAACTAAAAAAGTGTTTTAATAACAATTTCCCTGACGTTGCTTTTCTAGAATATGGACATTCCGCTGTCATATTGCACAAGTTCTTAACTGAAAACAGCATCCCTTATGTAGTACATTTTCATGGGTATGATGCAACTTCAGCTTTTAACTCTTATCAGTATACAAGCGAAATAAAAAAAGTCTTTCAAAATGCATTATTCATAATTGTAGCTTCTCATCATATGCAAAGGCTTTTAGTTCTAAAAGGTTGTCCATCTGAGAAAATTCATATTATTAGATTAGGCATTGATGTTAAAAGTATGCATCCAATAAAATGGTCTGAAAGAATTAAAAAAAATCCTTCAATCGTATTTTTAGGAAGGCTTACTGAGAAAAAAAATCCAATCGCCTTATTGCATGCCTTTCATATTGTTAAAAAGAAGATTTCAAATGCTACACTTACTATTATTGGTGATGGTAAATTGAAACAAGAAGTTATAGAAAATATTAAATATCTAAAACTAAATAATGCTGTAAATTTAATAGGAAGTTTGAATCAAAGAGATGCTTTTCAGATTATCAGACAACATTGGGTTTATGCCCAACATAGTGTTATCGCTAATGATGGAGATCAAGAAGGATATGCCATTTCTCCTGCTGAAGCTGCGGCATTCGAATTACCAGTGGTATCGACTTTTCATAATGGTATACCTGAACATGTTATAAATGGTAGAACAGGGTTTCTTGTACGAGAATTTGATTATGTTTCGATGGGTGATAGAATTATTGACTTATTAAGTAATATTAAACTTGCAGAAAAGATGGGCAAAGAAGGACGTAAGAATATTGCTCAATTAAATAGTCCTAAAGTAAGGATTAATTCAATTTATAAATTACTAAAAAAAGCATATATAGATTCAAAGGAATTTATCTCTTAACAGTCATCATATTATTATCAATAAAAAATCATTTATTTAACATATATAGCTTTTTTTTATGCAAACGATATTTGTTCCAATTCTTAGATGTACAATTTAGTTGCAGAAGTTTTAATTAAAATAGTTTTCTAAGTTGAGTATTAAAAAAAGAGCAATTTCAGGAATAAAATGGACAACAATATCGACCATTACCCTGGCAATTTCAGCGATTGTAAAGATTTCAGTATTAGCTCGTTTTTTAGATAAAACAGACTTTGGCTTAATTGCGATAGTTGTCTTTGTTCTTGGTTTGATGGATCTTTTTATGGATATGGGTTTAACGAGTGCTATACTTCATAAACAAAAGATAAGTAAAAATGAATATTCAAGTCTCTATTGGATAAACTTCCTCTTCAGTATTTTTTTATACTCCATTATATTATTGATCTCACCTGCTTTGTCAAAATTCTATTCGGAACCCGAATTGGTGAAATTATTTCCAATTATGGGTTTAATTCTAATATTATCTGCTTTTGGCAGACAATTTAAAACGATCGAACAAAAAAATCTCAATTTTAAATTTATTGCTACAATTGAGATGTCTTCTTCAATTATTTCTTTGATTTCTGCAATAATATGGGCTGCAGATGGATATGGGGTATATGCGTTGGTTTATTCAGCCGTTTTAAAACAATTGTTAGCAAATATTTCTTTCCTAGTTGCCGGAGTTTATAAAAATGGTTTGTTATTTCGCTTTCGATATCATGAAACCAGACCATTTTTAAAAATTGGCATTTATCAAGTAGGTGGACAAGTAATAAATTATTTTAACCGGGACTTAGATATACTCCTCATTGGCAAATTTTTTGGATCTGAAACTCTCGGCGGTTACAGTTTGGCAAAACAGCTTGTATTTCGACCAGCAATGGTAATAAATCCCATTCTTACAAGGGTTGCAGCTCCGGTACTGGCAAAATTTCAAGATGACATTAAGATATTAAGAAAAAATTATTTGCGACTGGTCAATATGATTTCTTCTATCAATGTTCCGATATATATTGGAGTTATCATTTTTGCTCCATTTGTAGTGAGAATACTTTACGGGCCTAATTTTGATGATATCGTGGTTTTAGTTCGAATTCTCTCTGTTTATATGATATTCAGGTCTATCGGAAATCCAATAGGAGCCCTTGTTATAGCCACTGGGAGAACCAATCTTGATTTTTATTGGAGTATATTTACGCTCACTATAATGCCAATTGCGGTAATTATTGGAAGTCAGTTTTCCATTGAGTGGGTAGCATTGAGCATTACGATTGCAATGATACTACTGCTTATCCCAAACTGGTGGTTCTTAACGAGGAAAATGATTAAGGTAAGCCTCCCTCATTATCTGTATTGCATCATTCCAGGTGTTGTTGTCTTAAAGGATTACAATGTTAAAAAAAGAAAATTGTGAATGTGAACCAAGAAAATTAAAAGTGCTGCTAATCTATAATGGAAAAAAATAAAATCTTTAAGTATATTTTAATTGTAATATTTATAGCTCCTATATTTTATGAGCATTTTAATTTTTTGCCAAAAGCAACAAAGTATCTACTAGACCTCCTCATATTTATTTATTATTTAAAATTCAAAAAATTTACTCGTTATAGTACTGGGTTTACTAAGATATATTCAACATATATTTTTGCAATAGTCTTGATAACCATAATATCACTTATATATCATCAGGAGAGCTTTTCTAACTTATTACAAGAAGCAAGGCGCTTGATTTATCCTTTGCTTCTCTATTTCATTATCAAAGATATATTTATTAATAATAAAGGATACTCAAAAAAGATACATAAACTCTTAATGTTCATATTCTTAATTCAGGTTCCTGTCACAATTCTTCAGACTGTATTTTATCCCACTTTACGAAAGTTATCTGTTTATACTGATGGAGGGTCAATAAATGTGGTTGATATTGCCTCAGGAACCATGGGGGCAGGGGGAACAAGCACACTAGGCATATTAATACCCCTTATCATTGTCTATTTTTATGATTTAAAGATATTTAAGTATAGCCTTCTTTTTATCATACCAATTATTCTCATCAATTCCGGTGGTGGATTAATTCTATTTGTTTTTGCGCTGTCGGCTTTAATGATTTATTCCATCACACAAGGATCATTGAAATTTAGAATAAGAGCTTTAGCAGGAGTAATCCTTTTGATTGGTTGTTCTTTTATTTTTACTACTACGGAGTATTTTCGCCATAATATTGAGATGTATGAGAAATCATTTGTCAGATACAATGAATTATTTATTGAAGGTGGGCAGCAGACATTTGGTGGAGATATGTCTTATAAGATTGACAGACTGAATGGGTATAAATTTTTTAATGATAAAATGAATGAAATTGAATTATGGATTGGCTTAGGTTTTGATTTTAAGAGTAATAAAAATAAAACTCCGTATCAATTTAAAAATGATATCAACACCATCATTGCAGAAAGAGGATTTTTAGGTTTGTTTATTTTCATGCTATTTATTTTGGCATTTTTAAAGTATGTCTATCACGCTTTAAGAGTAAATGGGCACAATTATAACTCAATTAAATTTCTATTTTTTCTCACCTTTTTTCTTGGTAGTATTTACAATCCAGCTACAAGGTCCTTTCAGTCATGGTTACTCGTTGTATATTTTATAGCACTTGTAGAAAACAAAGATCAGTATTTAGTTTTGAAAAAACATAATTGATGGATATAAGCATAGTCGTCATAGGCAGAAACGAAGGGTTTAAACTTAAAAAATGCTTTGAAAGTATAAATAACTGTAGGAATGAAATTATTTCCGATATTAATTTTCAAATAATTTATATCGATTCAGATTCTAATGATGAAAGTATTCAAATTGCCCTTCAAATGAACGTTGATCACATTTTGAGAATCAAAGGTGATATTAATGCTGCTATCGCCAGAAATGTAGGAGCGAAGTATGCTAAAAGCGAATGGCTTTTCTTTATTGACGGTGACATGGAAGTAATTCCGGGTTTCTTCGATAAAAAAATCACACAAAAATTTTTAAAAAACGAATATTTTTTCTCAGGACAGTTTATTAATATATTCTATGACTCATCCTGGAATAAAATTGGAGAGGATAGCTTCAAAGCAAATGACAAAGTTGAAACTCATTGGGTTCCAGGAGGACTTTTTCTTGTTCGCAAGGAACTTTGGGATAAGCTTGGAGGAATGAAGAACTATTATAAAAAGAGCCAGGATTTTGATTTTGGGCTCAGGTGTTTCAAGACAGGATACCCGTTTAAAAGAATTAATTTGCTTTTAGTCCATCACCATACTAAAAGCTATTTAAGTAAAAGTAGAGTTATAGAATTTTTAAAAGGAGGATATTATCTTTATGGCAGATCATTGTTGTACAGGGAACATATATTTACAAGTTTCAATAAATTATGTTTGAAAATTTTATTAAAGCAAGATTCCACATTAGTGTGTTTTTTTCTTTCAGCTCTATTAACACCTTTGATAAATTTCTATAGCTTGTTCATTTATTTTATTCCGTTCTTTATTAAAGTTATTAAAAATCGCAAAAGTGGAATGTTTTCTTTTATGTTTTATTTACTTATCAGGGATATTACTGTTGCATTTGGATTATTCTTTTTTCATCCGCCTAAAAAACTTAAATATGATATTGAATATATAAATAAGGAAATATGACACGTTCAATATGCTTGATGTTTTGGTTGTTAATTGCAAAATTCCTTCCTAAAAGCACCTTTCCTTTTATCGGTTGGATTTCGAAAAAAATCAGAGATGTAATAGTTAAAGGGATATTCAAAAAAGTTGGAAAAAATGTAAACGTAGAAAATTTGGTGCATTTTGGTCATGGTAAAAATATAATAATCGGAGATAATTCGGGAATAGGAAAAAGATGCAGAGTACCTTCAAATATTAAGATAGGGGAAAACGTAATGATGGCAGAAGAAGTTATTATATTAAACCAATCACATCAATTTTCAAGAAAAGATATTCCAATGTGTCAACAGGGATATAAAGAGTTGACATCTCAGGAAATTGGTGATAATGTTTGGATTGGAACAAGAGTAATCATTTTACCGCAAGTTACTAAAATAGGTTCTGGGGTTATTATTGGTTCAGGATCAGTAGTAACAAAAGACATTCCTGATAATGCTATTGTTGGTGGCAATCCTGCAAAGGTGATTAGATTCAGATAATAAATTCCAATAAATGATATTTAGAGATCATTGTTGTTTATTATTTTTTAGCATTTCTATTAATTGAGATTATGAAAATTTTGTTTGTTTGCAGTGGTAATGCCAATTATATCGCACCTTTTATTCTTGATTTAAAGAAAGACCTTGAGTCAAAAAATATAATGGTTGATATATTTAAAATTAAAGGAACCGGAGTGTTGGGGTATTTAAAAAATTTAATCCCTTTAAACAAAAAAATAGCAAATGAATATTATGATTTAATTCATGCGCATTATGGTTTGTCAAGTTTACTCGCCTGTTTACAAATCAAAATACCTGTTATCATCACGCTTCACGGGAGTGATGTATATAATAAGAATCATCGTTATTTTACCAAAATAGCTGTTAGGTTAGCTAACAAGGTTATAATTGTGTCAGAAAAAATGAGTGTGCTTTTAAAAGTTAGACATTTGACCATTTTGCCATGTGGTGTAGATTTAATAATTTTTAAACCAATGGACAAAACCATTGCTAGGGAGACTTTGGATAAAAATGATATATACAAGTTTGATCATGATAGGAAGTATGTACTCTTTTCTTCATCATTTACAAGAAGTGTGAAAAATCCGCAATTGGCCAAAGACGCTATTGAATTATTAGGAAAAACTTATGAATTGATAGAATTAAAAAAATTCTCACGAAATGAGGTTGCATTGTTAATGAACTCTGTTGATGCCGCCCTATTAACTTCAAAGTCTGAGGGTTCCCCACAATTCATTAAAGAAGCTATGGCATGTAGTTGCCCTATTGTAAGTACAAATGTTGGTGATGTAGAAGAGATTATTGATAACACCAATGGATGTTATATCAGTCCGCCAAATATTCACGAGATTTCAAAATATATTAAGAAAGCTTGCACTGATATTAGGACAAATGGAAGAGATAAAATTGTAAATAATTATGATAGCAATGCAATCGCAAACAAAACAATCGATATGTATAATAGTATAATTGGAAAAGGAAGAATTAACTTATTTTTTAGAAAATTTAAATAATGAAAATACTAATAGATATCAACCATCCCGCACATGTTCATTATGCGAAAAATATTATAAAGAAACTTATTGAAAATCGGAATGAAGTATTGGTTGTATCAAGAGACAGATCACCAAATTTTGAGTTGCTAAAGGCTGAAGGGATACCATTTATTGATAGAGGAGAGGGCTCAAATTCATTTTTTGGAAAGGCCATATACTTATTTAGGGGTATTTATAGATTATTTAATGTTGCTAGAAAATTTGACCCGGATTTGTTTCTTTGTTTTATGTCACCATATGCCCCACAGGTTTCAAAATTATTTCGCAAGCCTTGTATTATCATGGATGATACTGAGCATGCAAAATTGCATGATAAATTTACATATCCATTTTGTAATACTATCATAACTCCAAAATGTTTTTATCGTGACCTGGGAGATAAACAGATTCGCATTGATAGTTTTTTAGAGCTAAATTATTTACACCCAAATCATTTCAAACCTGATGATAAAATTTTTGATTTCTTAGGAATTGAAAAAGATCAACAATTTGTTATACTAAGATTTGTAGCATGGGGAGGCCACCATGATTTTGGTCATCATGGCTTAACAGAGGACACCAAAATAGCAATCATCGCTCTTCTTGAAAAAAAGTTTAAAGTTTTTATATCATCAGAGGCAAAACTCCCGAATCATTTTGAAAAATATAGAATTCCTGTGCCTGCAGAAAAAATGCATGACGTACTGGCATATGCATCGTTATTTGTTGGAGAAAGTGGAACTATGGCGGGTGAGTGTGCGGTATTAGGAACACCTTCCATATATATAAATAGCTTGCCATTAATGGGTTACCTAATTGAAGCTAAGAATAATGGCTTATTGTTTCATTTTGACGGAGATAAAGGAGTTATAGATAAAATTAATGATGTTTTATCTACGGATGATTTAAAAGAGCAAATGAAATCCAATTATAAAAAGCACGTTCTATATAAAATAGACGGGACCGCATTTATGGTTTGGTTTTTAGAAAATTATCCAAATAGTATATTAAAAATAAAACAAGATCCTGACTTTCAATATAAATTTTCTAAACTGTAATATAAAAAAGTCGGTGTTTAAAAAACAACATGAATAATTTCACATCCCTGAGTATCACGGACTAAAATAATTTGAATCTCTTATCTCTATATCATCGAAAATATATTCTCGATGGCTTACACCTGCAGCAATTGATTGATTAACCTTTGATTGATTACTCCAATTGTATTTATAAATGTTGAAAATAGCATAGGTATTGTAAAAATCGTTATAACCCGTACCCCCGGAATAATTTACCATGACATCATTTACAGAGGGGGGCGAATCAATTTTCATATATACCCGATGATAACCATTCCCATTCACTTTATAATCCCAATGAGTATCTATAATAAAGTAGTGCCAGTGACCAGGTGAAACTTTTGCAATGTTTTTAAATGACGATCCATTTTTATCATCATTGCTTCCCGGATCAGCAGCAATGGTCCTTACAACTACTTCAAAATTATTCGATAATATGCTTAAGTGAAATGGGGGATTTTGAGTATATGTATCATACTCATCTGCATATCCTTTAAGCTGAAATATAATTTCACTGGTAGGATCAGGTATAAAATCTGAGGGCACATAAAGCGCAAAGCGGATTCCCCAACTAGAAAAATGAGGTTGATATTTAGGAACGTCAAAATCAGTGCCTCCATTATACTGAAGTTGACATCTGGCATTGCCAGATGAAGAGTAAAGTTTTCTTTCTATATACATTCGCAATGCTCCTGAACCGGACACTGTCGGACTTGAAACTGTCTCTACAATGCCTTGTCCTAGTTGCCTCCATGGTGGCGTATCTAAACCATTTTCAAAGCCGTCAAAAAATAAAACGGAATTTTCGCCAACGGGTTTCCAATTAACTTCTATAGTGGGAGTGTCATTATCTACCTCGACAATTGGATTATTATCGTTGTCAGTTATTGTCGTTGCAATAGCCTCATCATCTGACTGTGTATCAGTCGAATCACCCGAAGCTATCGTAACTCCATTATCAGTCGTTTCAATAGATTTATCATCAACAATAGTTACTCCACTTGAATTAGAAGATCCTTCATCATTACTAGTCTCTCCGCTTACATTGGTTTCATTATTTGTAGCATCAATATTATCATTTGAGTTATTTTCTTCAATATTGTATTCAACAACTAATCTGTGCACACCATCCATTTGATAGTTTACTTTATAAGTTGATGGTTTTTGATTTTCAATCTCATTTAGTACAACTTTATCATCTATTGATACTTTAATACCTTTATTCGACCTAACCGAAAAAACATACTCTCCAGCTTCAAAATAAAAATCTCCTGTCCATTTGGCACTTAATTCCTTTGAAATCGTTTCAGACGTCACAGGACTGTTGAAGTCATGTCTGATTTGATTTTCAATTCTTGTTGAAATAGGTGTCAATATTTCTGTTGAGAAATATTGACTTAAAAATGATTCTGATGGGATAGAAATAATATTGTTGTCTCCGTTTGTATCTATAGGATTTGAATCAATATAATCACCAACTACACCATCAATTTCGCTTAATTCGCTGGTACACAGTTGAAAAGAGAATAGCACTACCAAACCTAATATAATCTTTTTCATATTTTTTTTTATTCTTAATGGTCCTGAACCACACAACAAAAACTACTTATTTTCAGGGGTTGGGTGTTTTTGTTCCTATCCTAAAATTTTACTTGTTTAAAAACTAAATAAATTAGGAACCTGTTTGAGGTGAAATCAATCTTAAATAAAAAATCGTAAATGTATTAACGCTAAAAAATTATTTATAACGTAGCGTATTGACCGATAACAAAATAAATTTTCATGAAGTCAACAGGACAAAGGTTGGAATAAATATTTAAACCATTCAAATGGAGTAAGAGTATATTTATTTGAATAAAAAATGAGCTAATTATACTAAGGAACAGAAATAATTGCATTAAGACAGTTATTTGGATATATCAAAAAAAACATATTATGTCATGCCTAAATACAATTGAGTCTGAGAAAAATAAAATATAATCTTTGAAAAGTATAATATTTC
>CAZDRA010000046.1:18886-31321 GCA_964507705.1 uncultured Roseivirgaceae bacterium
AATACAATTGAGTCTGAGAAAAATAAAATATAATCTTTGAAAAGTATAATATTTCATTAGAGTAGCATTTCAAATTCTTCAATTGATTATTAGATAATACATCAATATTAAATACTTATTATTAAATTTTACACTTTGTTTGTATACGATCTATAGCTTATTCAGTTAATTGAGCAACATAATTGCACACCCTAATAGGATATTTTTTTCAATTCAGTTGTCACAGTTGAGTATCTTAGGAAATTTAATATCCTTTACGCTCTTTTAAAACAGCAAGATATAGATAGTCTTAACCTCAATTATAATTTGCGCTCAACCTTAAAATGAAAACAACCTTTACTAGATTATTATAAGATGAGAACAAATTTGATACAGGGATTGATGAGTAGATTCCATGTTATTAGTTTATTAGATTAAAAATCTCCTTTGTAAGTTTCCAACTGATACAAGTTTAATTAATTTGAGTATGTTTAAGTTCTTGCAAAAATGATTACCAGAAAATTGCAGATAATAACCAATTTTTACATTAATAATGAAAATTAGAGACCGTATTTTAATCCTTATATTTTTACTTGTTGATCTATTTTTATTAAATGCAGCTATACTTATCATAAGTTTTTGGCACAATAATAATTTATGGATTTACCCGTACAGTGGAATAATTTTCAATCTTAGCTGGCTTTTTACTTTTTTGCCTTTTATAAACGAAAAACTATTTATCCAACATTCACTAGTAAGTAGGGTTAAAGATCTTTTAATAAAAGCCTTAATCTATCTTTCGATTTCATCAATTCTTATTGTTTTTTTTAATTTAGATAACATTTCAAGAGTAGTATACATAGGATCGTTTTTGTTATTTTTCTTTTTTAAATATTTTATTTCCTATTTCTACTCACACTTAATTAGGAATAAGCAAAGAGGAGAGCACTACAAAAATGTACTTGTAATTGGAGCAGGGGTTATTGGCAAATCTATACTTGAGTATTATAAGAAAAACCCTGATAGAGGACAGGTGATTGGTTATTTAGATGATTTCAAACGCAAATCAATTAAAATCAATGTCTTGGGTAAATTGAAGGATTTTGAGCTTATTATTAAAAACCATCAAATTAATGATGTAATTATAGCGCTTAATTCAATTGAGAAAATAAAAATTTCAAATATTATTAAACTTGCAGAGTATCATGGTGTAAGACCAAGAGTCATCCCTGATTATTATGCTGCGTTTAATAGAAATTTGGAAATCAGGAAGCTCGGAAATATTCCCTTAGTTAATATACGTGAAGTCAAGTTAGATTACTATAGCAATCGTTTTTGGAAAAGAGCCTTTGATTTAGGATTCTCCATTATAGCTATCATACTATGTATGCCATTATTTATTTTAGTTGGCATAATTATCAAATTTGATAGTAAAGGGCCGATTTTGTATAAGCCGTTACGTGAAGGTAAAGATGGAAAAAAAATTCATGTGTATAAATTTCGTTCTATGATACATTCAAATAAGGAAGTAGACACTAATAAATCTACCGTTGTAAACGATTCAAGAATTACTAAGGTTGGCAAAGTACTACGAAAATATAGTATAGATGAATTGCCTCAATTGTTTAATGTATTGTTTAATAGTATGTCAATAGTTGGCCCTAGACCTCATAGAATTAAATTGAATGTCGAATTTAAAAAACATATTTATACTTATAATGTCAGGCAATATATAAGACCTGGTATTACCGGTTGGGCTCAGGTAAATGGCTGGAGGGGACCAACGGTTAATAAATTAGATTATTACGGAAGGGCACTACATGACATATGGTATATTGAAAACTGGAGTTTTGCACTCGATATTTATATTATCTATTTAACTATTTTTGGTAAGAAAGTACGAAAAAATGCATTTTAATTATAGGCTGTGTTTTTTAACTTGCATCCATTGATATTTTTTTAAAATTGATTGACTATATACAATATTAGATTTCCTATTTAAAATCAAACTACTAAGACTACAATAGGGGATAGATAAATAAGAAAATTTTATTAATGATTAAGGATATGGAATATAATGATAAAGAGGAAGAAGGAATTGATGTGAAAGGGTTGATAAACAAAGCCATTTCTAACTGGTATTGGTTTTTAATCTTTGGCTTTATAGGAGTAGGACTTGGATTTATATTCAACAGGGTTTCACCAGCAAAATATGAACTAAAAAGTTTAGTATTTGCAGAAGAAAATAAAAATAAAGGTGGAATTGAAGAAATGTTTTCATCGCCATTAATGAGTTCAAAAACAAATATTGTTAATCACATTGGTATTTTAAGCTCTTACAATATTGTCAAAAACTCACTTATTAATCTGAAATGGAGAGTTTACTGGTATAAAGAAAAGTATCTAAAACAAACAGACTTATACAATAGTGCTCCTTTTAAAGTTGAAGAGGTTACCGATTATTTAAATGTATCAGAAATACCCTTAATCATAACTACTTTAACCGACTCCACATATCAAATAAATGTTAATGAGAAAGTTAAAATACGTGGCAAGAATATTAATATTGAGTTCGAGCAAAAAGGAATCTATGGTGAAGTATTTTCAAATAGTTATTTCAATTTTAAAATTCACAAAGCCAGATTTCAATTAATAGACCCTGGGAATAAATATTTTTTTATTTTTAAAGACCTCAATTGGTTGACTCTTTCTTATCAGGATAGATTAGATATTTCTGCATATGATGAGAAATCTGATCTTATTCAGTTAAAATTAATAGGAAACCAGCCAGAGCGTGAATCCGATTTTTTAAATCAACTTGCTGAAGTATATATCAATTTTGGATTACGGAAAAAAAACTTAACATCAGAAAATACAATACAATTTATTGATAGACAGTTGGGAGGAATTGTAGATTCTTTACAAAATGCAGGAAATGAATTCACGGATTTCCGATCAAAGAATAGAATTATTGATCTCAATCAGGAAGCTGGATTGGTTGTTGAACAATTAACAGCTCTTGAATATGAAGAATCAATGGCAAACATGCGATTTGATTACTATAAAAACCTGCAAAAGTATTTGGGAGATGCTAAACAAATGGAGCTTATGGTAGCACCCTCAGTTGTTGGAATTACAGATCCCTCATTAAATAGTTTGGTAATCAAGTTGAGTGAATTATATAGTAAACGAAGTGTTATATCAGGATCTCTTACCAAAATTAATCCTGCTAGGATTGCAATAGAAAATGAAATTGCTTACACGAAGCAGATTTTGAATGAAAACCTTAAAAGTTTATTGAGCAATGTAAATATTGAACTACAAAATTTTTCGCAAAGGAAAAATACACTTAATTCCAGATTAACTGTTTTGCCTAAAACAGAACAAAATTTAATTAATTATAAACGTAAGTTTGATATAAACAATGAACTCTACACCTTCCTGATGCAAAAAAGTGCAGAAGCTGCTATAACTAAAGCGTCAAATGTATCAGATATCCAGGTACTTGACCGTGCGAGTATAAATACAGCAATTCTGTTGGGACCAATGAAAAAAGTGAATTTAACATTTGGGCTTTTTTTCGGCTTATTGTTCCCCCTTATTATTATAATTATTAAAGATTACTTTAACAACAAAATTAATAGTAAAGAAGAAATAGAGAAGAACAGTGATATTTCTTTGGTCGGTGAAATAATAAAAAATAATCAGAAATATGAGCTCCCTATAATTAATATTCCACACTCTGGGATTTCAGAATCATTTAGAGCTTTAAGGACCAACCTACATTTTTTATTGTCGAAAGACAGCGGTAATGTGATTTCCATTCACTCAAGTATTCCTGGAGAGGGTAAAACATTTGTTGCAGCCAATTTGGCCACCAGTATTGCATTAAATAATAAAAAGGTGCTTGTAATATGTACTGATTTGAGAAAGCCAAGGATTCATAAAATATTTGAAACACAGAATAATTTGGGTTTAAGTAATTTTTTGATTAGAAAAAACACATTTGAAGAAGTAATTTGTGAAACTGCCACAAAGAATTTGTTTTTTGTTCCCTCTGGACCTATTCCACCAAACCCATCTGAATTACTTGGGACAGACAAATTTAAGGCTTTTGTTAAAACTGCTAGAGAGCGGTATGATTACATTATATTCGATAATGCACCAGCCTTTATTGTTACTGATTCAATAATTGTCGGAAACCTTTCAGATATCAATTTATTTGTAATGAGGCAGGGTGTTACATATAAAGAGAATTTAAAAATGATCAATCAGTTGAAAATTCAAAAAAAGATAGAAAATATTTATTTGATATTTAATGAAGTTAAAAGTGATAATTCCGGATATCAAAAAATTTATGGTCAAGGCTATGGGAATTTCAATAAATCAAAAAAACCATCCGCCAATACCAATAAAAGTAAGCACACCGCAGTTGAAATGGATGTTTAAATTCCTAATGCATTTTGAGACATTTAATTTTATCTTGTATTATAGGTATCCAAATCACTTGAGTTATTGAATCAAAAATGATTTACATTGTAATCCCTGTATTTAATAGAAAAGAATTCACCAAGGATTGTTTGGATTCTTTGAATAGACAAACATTTAAAGATTTTAAAGTGGTAGTCATTGATGATGGATCAAGTGATGGTACACAAGAAATGATTAAAAATGATTATCCCGAGGTTGTACTTTTGGAGACAACTGGAGATCTTTATTGGACTGCAACTATAAATGTTGGTATTAAGTATGCTATGGATAACCATGCCAGCTATGTGATGGCACTTAACAATGACACAATTGCAAGCGAAAATTATATGGAAAAAATGCTTGTTTGGTCTGAAAAGTTTCCCAATGCGCTTCTTGGGGCTTTTGCCGTTGATGCAGATTCAAAAAAGCCAATTTATGGGGGAGAAATTATTGATTGGAAAAGAATTAAATCAAAATCATGGTTAGATGTATTGCCGGAAAATGAATACAAGGGACTTCACAAAGTATCCCATTTCCCGGGTAGAGGCCTTTTAATTCCAAAAAAATGCTTTGAAGATATTGGTTATTACGACGAAATTACATTTCCGCACTACGCTGCCGATTATGATTTTACTCACAAAGCAATTAGAAATGGGTATGAGGTATATTGCAATCATGACGCAAAATTATTTACCTACCCTAATGAAAGTGGAGATAGACATAACCGCAAAAAGAAAACATTAAAAAGATATTTTAACCATCTTTTTGATAGAAAAGGTGGAGGTAATCTTAGGAATTTCACAATTTATACCATTAGAAATTGCCCTCCAATATATGTTCCAACCTACCTTCTAAATGGTTATTTGCGCAGGTTAATTGGTTTTTGGATTAAGTAAATATTTTTGATTCTATTGCACAGGAATTTATGAAAATTTTGTATTCTGCATATGCATGTGATCCAAACAGAGGATCTGAGTTTGGCAATGGTTGGAACTGGGCATACAACAATGTACTTCTTGGTCATGAAGTATGGTGCCTGACTTCCATGAAAAGTTTTGCATCTATAGAAAAAAAACTAGAATCCCTTGATAATCCAAAATTGCATATTGTTTTTGTTGAGGTACCCAATTGGGTAGATCAAATTTATAGATATGGACCTTTTATATATTTCAGTTATTTATTTTGGCAACAGCGAGCTTACTTAAAAGCCAAGCAACTTCATAAAGAAACTAGTTTCGACATTATTCACCATACTACTTGGGGAAGTCTGCAATTAGGATCCGCACTTTGGAAATTAGAAGTACCTATGGTTTTTGGACCTTGTGGTGGGGGACAATTTCCTCCAAAATCATTTAAAAAATATTTTTTTGAGTTTTGGAAAACTGAAGTCTCAAGAAAATGGGTTAGCCAAATATTGCTTAAGATTAATCCAAATGTTAAAAAAACATTAAAGAACGCAAAACTTGTATTGACGACTAACAGTGAAACATTGGAAATGGCTCAATCTAATGGTGCTAAAAATGTGAAACTGTTTTTGGACACAAGCCTTCCGGAAGAGTTTTTCCCCATAGAAATTCCGGTTAGAAATGTCAAAAGTAAAATAAAAATATTATGGGTAGGAAGGCTATTTGCTCGAAAAGGTTTGCCTTTGGTGTTGGATGCACTATCTAAGGTTGATAAGGACATTCCCTTTGAATTGACCGTTTTGGGTGAAGGACCGATGGATAAATATATTGATCATTGGAATAGGGAATATAAATTAGAGGGAAAAATTAATTGGTTAGGTAAAGTCTCCTGGGAGGAAGTAAAAAATGCATATGAATCTCATGATGTTTTCATGTTTTGTAGTCTTAGAGATTCATCTGCAGCTCAATTGCTTGAAGCCATGGCTTTTGGTTTGCCAATAATTACATTAAATCTACATGGTGCAAAAAACCTTGTACCCGACGAGGCAGGAATAAAAATTGAAGCCATCGATCCTGAAAGAACATCTTCTGATTTAGCGCAAGCGGTTGAAGATTTATATAGTAATCCTCTAAGAAGAAATGAACTTGGTAAATGCGGATTTAATTTTGCCAAAACGCAAACTTGGAAAATCAAAACGGGAATTGTAAATAAATACTATCAAGAGATTATCGAAAAGTAAATCATTTAATAAGACCATAAGAGAAACAGAAAGGTGAAAAAAGTCCTAATTATTTATCGTTTTCTACCACAATATCGAGTTGATTTTTATAATCAATTAAGAGAGAAATTAGAAGAAAGCAACATTGAACTTTCATTGGTTTATGGGAAATTGAATAATGCTAATTCAAGCAAGGGAGATGAGGTTAACATAGATTGGGCCGAGTACATTAATAGTAGAAAATTTAAAATTGCGGGCATTGAACTTCTTTGGCAGCCTTGTTTACAACAAATTAAAGGAAAGGATCTGATCATTGTCGAACAAGCAAACAAGTTAATTATCAATTATTATTTGATGTTTAAGAGAAAATATTCCCATACCAAAGTAGCATTTTGGGGTCATGGTTTAGACTCACAAGCTCTTCCGGGAAGCTTTGCAAATAGGTTCAAAAAATTGATTATAAAACAGACAGATTGGTGGTTTACTTATACAGATGGTGTAAAAAAAATTGTAACAGATTGTGGCTTTCCGGAAAGAAAGATCACAGTAGTTCAAAATGCAATTGATACGACTGTTTTACAGCTGACTTATGACAAAATTTCTAAGGAAGATACTGAAAAAGAAAAAAATATTTTAGGTATTGATTCTGACAATATTGGAATTTATTGCGGGGCCCTTTACAAAGAAAAGCGAATTGATTTTCTCATTGAATCAGCTGTTGAGATAAAGAAAAAAGTTAGTGATTTTCATTTACTAATAATAGGAGCAGGTCCTGATTTGAATATCGTTGATGAAGCAGTAAATAAATATGATTGGGTACATTATTTAGGTACTAAGTTTGGAGAGGAACGGGTAGTCTATTTCAAAATGTCAAAGCTTTTCCTTTTGCCCGGAGCAGTTGGGTTAGCTGTGCTTGATGCATTTTCAATGCAAACGCCTATGATTACAACTGAATATCCTTTTCATGGTCCAGAGGTAGAATACATTATAAATTCAGTAAACGGCCTTGTGACTATGGATAATTTAGAAGATTATACTTCAAAGGTATTGGAAATTTTAAATAGTGATGAAAAGTATGCTAAACTTGTTGAAGGGTGTAAATCATCAACTTCTCAATATACTGTTGAGAAAATGGTCAATAATTTTTCACAGGGAATTATTCAAAGCATATCAGAGAATTAGAGTTTACACATTTTAAATAATCTAATGTTTAACAGATTGATATTTCTATAATAAAATGATGAAGAATTCTCCTGACGTAACTGTTATCATTTCTGGATTAAACGCTGAAAAGTATATAAGTGAAGCTATTGAAAGCGTACTAAATCAAACTCTGCAAAATTTTGAATTAATATTAATTGACGACGGATCGACTGATTCTACTTTGAGCATATATAATAAGTATAAAGAAGCAGACAATCGCATCATTATTGACAGCCATGAAAATATTGGTATGGGTGAATCCGTAAATCGGTCCATAAAACTAGTTAACTCAGAGTTGATAGCTCGCATGGATGCTGATGATATCATGATAAAGAATCGACTTGAGGAACAAGTGAATTTTATGTCGGAACACCATGAAATTGGAATTGTAGGTTGTCTTACAGAATTTATTGGCAATAAAAGTCAAACAATTGGTATTCAAGATTTCTCGCAAACAAATGATCTTTTAACGATAGATGATACCAGGCGATATGTTTCTCAAAAAAAATGCATACATTTTGCGCATACGGGAATGATGTGCACAAAGAAGGCCTTTATGGATGTTGGTGGTTATTCAGGAAAGTTTTGGCCGTCTGATGACATTGAATTATTTAATAAAGTAGCTGACAAAGATTATGGAGTAGTTGTTCTTCCAAAAATATTGATGAAATATCGATTGCATGAATCATCAATTATGGCTTCAGAATTTTATAAATCTGTTATAAAATCGCACTGGGTTGAAGACAGTATTCTCAGGAGGCGAAAAGGAAAGGAAGAATTGGCCTATGAAGAATATGTAAGCAAACTTGAAGCAGAGCCAATACTAAAAAGATTCAGGCGGCATAGGGTGATTTATGGTAACAATTAT
The DNA here is from genome assembly GCA_964507705.1 of uncultured Roseivirgaceae bacterium. GTDB lineage: Bacteria > Bacteroidota > Bacteroidia > Cytophagales > Cyclobacteriaceae > JAAUQL01. The sequence goes on from CAZDRA010000046.1 coordinate 27,532, forward strand.
TTTAGAAATGCCGGCATAGAATTCAGTAATAAAAATAGATTGAAATTTATTTATTTGACAATATTATCTTTAATTCTCAGGCCGAGTAATATTTCAAAAAGACTTTTTAATAAAGCGAAAGGCCTTTTAAATAAATTATAATGCAGTAATGAAATTGATTACAAATAGTATTTAAAATTTAGTGAAAAGTTAAAACAGATAGTAACATGAACATTGCATATTTTGGAGTTTATACTAAAAATGCCGTTAATGGTGTTGACGTGACAGGATATATAGTTGCAAAAGAAATTGCACTCTTGGGGCACAATGTATATTGCTATGGATTTGGGGATGAAAATAAATCTTACGTAGAAGATGGCATTAACATAAGGATATTTAAAAAGGCAGGGAAATTTTCTCTACCAAAAGCATTTAAGGAATATGTAAAAAGTAATACTGATAAAATTGAGATATATCATTTACGAAGTGTATTCATACTTAATAACTATCTTTTTTCTCAATTTTTAAAAAAGATTGATATTCCATATGTAATTACTCCACATGGCGGCTATGACAAAAACATATTGAATAGGGGAGCTTTATTGAAAAAAATTTACTTCAATCTATTTGAAAAAAAATATCTTCACAACGCCAAAGGTGTAATATCTTGTTCTGGTGACAGTGAAGTTGAAGATGCAAAAAGATTTAATTATAAAGGCCACATTGAAATCATCTGGGACCCAGTATATAATGATATAGTTTTCTCGCCAAAGAACAATAAAAAACTACTCTACCTGGGAAGATATGATAAAGACCATAAAGGGCTGGACAAACTGCTTTACCTATTTAAGGAAATAACGAAAATAGACCCCGAATATAAATTAGACCTTTATGGCAGTGGACCTCATGAGTCTGATCTGATTGAGTTAAAAAACTCACTTGATTTAAAAGAGGTGACCATAAATAAGCCCATATATGAAGCGGAAAAGAATGAAATTATGGATGATTGTATGGCATATATACAGGTTTCGAGATGGGAAGCTTTTGGCAGATCAATTGTAGAGGCAATTTCGCAAGGGTTGCCAGTAATTATTTCTAAGGGATTTAATCTCAAGGATATTGTAGAGAAAAATAATCTGGGCATTGTAATAACAGAAGACCTCCAAAAATCTGCCCAGGTGATAATTGACTATTTATCAGATTTTGAAAATCTACAAAAAATATCAAAAAGCAACATTGCCTTTGCAAAAAATGAGTACAGCCCCGCAACAATTGCGCAATCAAATATTGATTTTTATCAAAAAGTTTTAAATTAATTGCCGCATAAAAATTAATAATAAACCTGCAATATTTAAAACGTCAAAATGTTCGACGAATAATAACTTATCTTCTTTTCTCACCAATATTGAATTCTTCATTTGATCTATCAGGTTGAAAGTATAAGACCCCCTCCTACCTAAAATTTCTAATTGTAATTCGATTCAAATTCATATTACCAAATATTATATTTGTTAAAAAATTAAATAATATATTTGACACTTCGAATACTCTATTCATCAATTTTCCATTAATCGCACAATTTCTTTTTTAATTAGTAGGTGAAAAATTTAGCAGCCAAGACAATTACTGGCATTTCCTGGAATACCCTTACAACAATTTCTAATGCACTCTTACAGATAATCTATACTGCATTTATGGCTCGGTTATTGGATCCTTCTGCATTTGGGCTATTAGCTATGGCTGCCATTACACTAAACTTTGGAAACCAATTTTCCAAAATGGGCATGGCCCAGGTAATTGTGCAAAAGAAAAATTTGAGACCTGTCGATATTCGATCTGTTTTTACTACTTCAACAATGTTAGGGTTGCTGTTTTTTCTTGGCTTCTATTTTACTGCACCATTTTTCAATCACCTTTATAATACTGAAGAAATAGTACCACTAATCCAGCTAATGTCGGTTACGTTTATTATCAGAGGGTTATCAGTTACTTCTCTGAGCATGCTGGGGAAAAACCTAGAGTTTAAAAAGCTGGCAATTTTTGATGTCACCTCATATGTATTATGCAATATGGGAATTGGAATAACTTTAGCATTAAACGGATATGGCGTTTATAGTTTAATTATTGCAGGGATAAGTCAACAATTGTTTTTTCTTTTTTTGGCTTATTTCAATGTCAGGCATAACATCATTCCTTTCTACAATTGGAAAGTTTATAAACCACTTTTATCTTATGGCGGGAAGGTATCAGCTATTGGATTGTTAGAATTTATAGCCCAACAAATTGACACATTCTTAATTGCGCGCTTTTTTGGCGCTACACAAACAGGTTTGTATTCCAAAGCCCGAATTATTGTAATGCTACCGACTTATAATTTAACAGTAAGTTTATCAAAAGTAATTTTTCCTGCATTAAGTCATCTTCAGGATAACATAGGTAAGTTACGGAAAGCATACACTTCTTCCATTACAATAGTCGCAGCTTTTTTATTCCCAATTTGCTTTGGAATTTTTGCTGCATCAGAGGAAATAGTACTCGTATTGCTTGGTGATAAATGGGTTGAATCAATTCCCTTACTGGCAATACTTTCTTTTGCAGCACCATTTAATTTACTTTCTCATTTTGGAGGCATCCTCTGCGATGCTACTGCCAACTTAAATAAAAAATTCGTATTTCAGGTTTTTCATTTAATACTGATAGGTACTTTATTCTATTTATTTAAAGGCTATGGATTAATTGCATTTCCAATTATCATTTTGATTGGTGAAATTTTCAGAAATATCCTTTATATTTTTATAACAAAAAATATTATAAACGTATCAATAATTTACATTCTGAAAACTTATACATCTGGTTTGATTATTGGAGCCTTGGTGTATTTGGGTATTTATGGAATAACTACAATGCTTGACATACTTAATGCTTCACTAATAATAAAATTTACATTTCAATTTTTAATCGGACTTATATTATTGATAACATTTGGATTTATAAGACCAATTGGTCCATTAAAAAAAGTTTTGATTGAGAGATCAAAGGATTTTCCTGCAATTAATTTTAAAGGAAAAAATGTGCTTTTATATATTGGTTGGTATAGAAAAGCAAATATTACTACTCCTGAGTAAATTGATTTTTATTATTTTATATTGCTTATTACTAATCACAAAATTAGTTTAACAAACTTGTGAAGAGAGTAGCAAAATTAATTGATGCATCATTAAAAATACTTTAGATATAACTATCATATGAAAATAGGAATTGCAGGACCATTGAATGTTCAAACCCTTAATTTAAAACACAATAAAGAAGAGCTACCTGTTTGCCATGAATTCCCGATGTATTCCTTGTTTATAAATAGTTTGATTGACCAAGGACATACAGTCACAGCTATAACATTATCTCGAGAGATAAATACCATAAAAATTATTACTGATGATAATATCAAATTAATTATTATTCCAAGAAAGGGGAAAGCCGGCAGAAGACTTTTTAGATATGAAATTAAAGAAATAACTAAAGTTATTGATGACTCAGATATTGATATTGTCCATGCACTTTGGTCCTATGAATTTGGTTGGGCTGCAACAAACTCACAAGTACCCCATGTAATTACTTTACAGGACCACGCATTTACTATATTGAAATTCCAGTCTGATTTTTTTCGCTTTGCTCGATTCTTAATGAATGCTATTGTACTAAAGAAATCAAGTAATTTAATATCAAACTCAAAATATCTATTTGAACTTCTCAATAAAAAAAATCAAAAAAAGGCTCGCGTAATTTCAAACTTTTACCCTAAGAATCTTGAAAA
>CAZDRA010000047.1:0-29059 GCA_964507705.1 uncultured Roseivirgaceae bacterium
AAAACTAACTAAATTTTTGTAAACAATTAATAGGTAGTACTATGAAACAAAAAGTAAATTTAAAACGATTTCTAAGACAAGCATTTGTCTTTGTGGCGTTGGTTTCGAGTGGTAATATGTATGCAGGTGTAGAAAATGCAAACTTACAAGACTTGAAAAGCACTAAAATTGACCTTAGCGATACGCAAGGTAAGATTATTGAGATCATGGACAAGATCTCGAAAAATACAAAATACGTTTTCATCTATGAAGATGGCGTAAAGAAAGAACTAAATAAAAATGTAAAAATTACGAATGGAGAAAACTTACATGATGTATTAAGTGATATCACTCAACAATCGAAACTTGAGTTCAGAGCAGTAAATAATAATATTGTTGTGAGAAAACGAACTGAAAATCAGTCCTCTATAAAAAAGGAAATAGTCGCTCAGTCAATCACTATTACAGGTAAGATTATTTCTACAGAGGATGAAGGCGGATTGCCTGGAGTCAACGTGGTAGAAAAAGGAACTATCAACGGTACTGTTACTGATATTGAAGGAAATTATTCTTTATCTGTACCGGGAGGTGAAAGTATATTGGTTTTCAGTTCTGTGGGATTTATCTCTGAAGAAATCTCTGTTGGTACGCAATCTGTTATTGATCTTACCATGACAGCTGATGTTACTGCTCTTTCTGAAATTGTTGTAACTGCCCTGGGTATAAAAAGAGAAGAAAGATCTTTGGGTTATGCTGTTGGTCAAGTTGATGGAGACGAAGTAAGCAGAGTAGCTCAGGAAAATGTACTAAATGGTATGTCTGGAAAAATTGCCGGTGTAACCATTAACCAAACAGGTGCAGCTGGTTCTTCAGTAACCATGGTAATTAGAGGAGCGACATCGCTAACTACTGATAATCAGCCATTATTCGTAGTTGATGGTGTGATTATGAACAACTCAATGAACAATATCAGCGAAATTGGAAGAGATAACAAAGTAGATTACGGTAATGCTATTTCGGACATTAATCCGGATGATATTGAAAACATATCAGTACTTAAAGGCGCATCTGCTGCAGCACTTTATGGATCAAGAGCTGCAAACGGTGTAGTATTGATTACAACTAAATCCGGTACAAAAAGGAAAGGCCTTGGAGTTTCCGTGAGCACCGGTATAATTATAGAAAAGCCATATAGATTTGTCGAAAAAAGTAAGCTTTTTGCTACTGGTTCACGACCCTTTACTCCTGACAATTACCCATCCAATGAATTTGGTCAGATGTTGATCACGCAAGAAACATCAGCATGGATTGGTCCTCGTTTAGATAAAGGATATAGCGCTATTCAATGGCCATATACATATGATGGAAATGGAAGTCCACTGGCAACCCCATTGGTATCTCATCCAAATAATTTCCAAAATTTCTTTGAAACAGGAATAACCACAAATAATAATATTGCTATAAGTAATAGTACTGATAAAGCATCATTTAGACTTTCATTAGGAAATATGAGTAACAAGGGAATTATTCCTAATACAGATATAAATCGTACTACTCTTGCTTTGGCTTCTGCTGTTAACTTAACTGACAATTTTAAAGTCAGTACAAACATTACAGTAAATAACTCAAACTCTGATAACAGAGCAGCCGGTAACAGAGGCTCAAACCCTTTGCAGCATCTTGTATCAACAAATTCTCAAATAGATATTGAAGAATTGAGAGATTATTGGGTAGAAGGTTATGAAGGATTAAGACAAAAGACAGCAGTGGATATTGATAATCCAGATACACCAGGTTCTGGTATAGAAAACGATAACCCTTTCTTCCTTGCTAATGAATTAACAAATAGCTTCAATAGACAGAGGTTATATGGTAATTTGAAATTGGATTGGCAGATCACGCCTGAGATTAATGTATTTGCAAGATATTCGCAGGATGGTTATAACGAGAAAAGAGAGACTAAGATACCTTACAGTTATCAGAAGGAGAAAAAAGGAGGGTATGGTCTTATAAATATAAGTAGAATTGAGCGCAATGCTGATTTTTTAGCTACTTATGCTAAAGTAACAGATAGCTGGAGTTTCAATGTTTCTGGAGGAGGAAATATCCGACAGACATATGGAGAAAATACAACCAATGCATCTAAAAACAGAGGCAGCGGACTTATCGTACCTGGTATATATACATTGTCTAATATAGCAAATGACAATATTATTTACCGACATTCTACTTCAGAAAAAATAGTTTATAGTGCATATGCATTAGCTTCTGTTGGATATAAAGATATGATATATCTTGACGTCACCGGTAGAAATGACTGGTCAAGTACTTTGCCAGAAGAAAGCAGATCATTTTTCTATCCTGCTATTTCTGGAAGTGTATTGTTCGATGAGATGTTTAGCTTACCTAGCATTTGGAATCTTGCTAAAGTAAGGGTCGGTTGGGCTGAAACAGGCAATGATACAGATCCATACCAGTTGGAGCAAGTTATGGGCCAGCAAGATGCCTGGGGGAGTGTTACACGTTTGACAACTTCAGGTAGGTTATTGTCACCAAATTTGAAACCTGAAACACAAACTTCTTTTGAAATAGGTGCAGATCTTGGATTTTTTGACAATCGTTTGAGATTAGAGGCAACTTACTACGATTCTGAAAACAGGAATCAAATATTTAACATTCCTACTGCTTCTGCATCCGGAGCAACATCTGTGTTTATCAATGCCGGTGTGATTTCGAGTAAAGGAGTTGAGATCGTATTAGGAGGATCTATAATTTCAAATAGTAATTGGCTTTGGGATTTGAATTTTGTGTATTCTAAGAACAAAACAGTACTGGAAGAATTGCCTACTGGTGTTGACTATCTTCAACTATGGAGAGATGCTAAAGGTGGTGCATATTCTTGGGTAGGTGATGAGATTGGACAAATTATTGATAGAGCACAGGTAGTGGTAAAAGAAGGAGATCCAAGAGACCCAACTGGGCAATACATAGGATGGCCAATACTCGATGATGAAGGATGGGACGATTCCGATAGAACATTACAGGAATTCAATCCAGAAACTGGTAAAATGGAACGTGTCGCTCCTGTAATAGGAAACTTCAATCCTGATTTTACATTGGGTATGCAATCGTCACTTAGCTGGAAAGCATTTAATCTTGCTGCAAGCTTCGATTGGAGATCTGGCGGACAATTTGTTTCTCAAACACTTAGATACAATGAATCTGATTTGCAAACTGACAGATTTATGAATACTCAGCTTGATTGGCGTACAGTCGTAAGCAGCAGAGATCAATTACCTCAGTGGCTAAAAGATAATGAATCAGAATGGATTACTGGTGGTGTACACCTTGTAGGTGGTCCTGATGAAGAAAATGGTGGCTTACCATACGAAGAAGGCGGGTTTACCTTAAATGATGGTAACTTCTACCCTGGTGTCGTTGATGATGAGAATGGTGGATTTACAGAAAATCTTGGTGCACCTGGTTCTACTTTGGTATTGAGATATGGAGATAACTACCCATGGAGCTATACAAAAGCGGCCACATTTGATGCAGACTTTATCAAGATCAGAGATATTGCTTTAACGTATGATTTTCCATCAAGCATATATTCGAAAATTGGATTGCAGAATCTATCTTTTTCTGTAACAAGCCGTAACATTATTTTATGGACTAAAGCAGGGATAAATATTGATCCGGAAACTGCTTTTCAGCCTGAAGGAGGAACACAAAGAAGTGGAATCCAATTCAAGCAAGGAATAGAACGCTATAATGTAAACCCCTGGACTATTCCAGTAGGTTTCAAGCTTAATTTTGGTTTTTAGAAATAAATAAAAATAAAAGACATGAAAATTTTAAAATTTAAATTTTTCGCAACGATAGCGCTACTTGTGCTTTTCGTATCCTCTTGCCAGGATTTGACAGAGGTGAATGTAAACCCCAATGGTATTGATCCGGCGTTGGCACATCCAAATTTGGTTATGCCCACCATCATTACCAACACTGCCAAAAACTATACTAACTTGGGTTTTGGGAATATTGCAGGCGTTATGCAGCATACCCAGAAAGATGCCTGGAGTGGTGGACACAATGATTATGATTGGGATGAAGATAGTTGGTCAGAGTACTTTGGAATTTTACGAGATTCAAAATTTATGTATGACAAGGCTGTTGAAAGTGATCTGAAATTTCATCAGGGTGTGGCACTTGTAATGAAATCTTTTGCATATGGTCTTATTACAGATCTATGGGGAGATGTACCATATACTGAAGCACTACAAAGTGTTGATGGTGTGCTGAAGCCTGTTTTTGATTCTCAAGAAGTGGTTTATAATGCTTTATTTTCCGATTTAGATAAAGCAAGTGCATTATTTGGTGGTACTGACTTTAAAGAAGTCAATCCTTCTGCAGACGTATTGTTTGGTGGAGATGCTAAAATGTGGCAGAAGTTTGCCAATTCTTTGGCTTTGAGATACTACATGAGAGTTTCAGATAAAATGCCAACGAAAGCAAAAGAAGGAATTGAGAAATATTCTAAATTACCATTGATTACTTCAGCTGATGATGATGCGGCAATAGCATATTTAGGAACAAGTGGTGATAATTCTTGGCCTTCAAATATTCCTTTTGCAAATAATAGCGCCTATCTGAGATTTAACATAAGCTCGGTATTAACCGAGAAATTAGAAGATCTTAATGACGAAAGGATTGCAGTTTTTGCCAATAAGGTTGATACTCCAATTGTCGTGAGTGATGATCATGCCGGAGAAGGCCCGGATGTAGTTGTAGATGGTGTTCGATTTATCACAAATGCCGAATTTGTTGCTAAGAATTACAAATTGAAGGTTCATGGTGAAAATGTATCTCAGGATGATCTTGATAATTTTACGATTATCGATACCAATCCTTCTCAGTATGTTGGTCTTCCACCAAACTTAGGAAGCCAGCCAAACTGGTATAACCTTAATCCAACTATTGTTCAAGGTGGAAATAACATTCATGTTTCCAAATTGAATTCAATGTATGCTGAGCCAAGTGGAGATCTATTGAAAATGAGATTGATATCTGCTGCTGAAGTACATTTTATCTTAGCTGAGGCTGCACTGAAAGGTTGGTCAGTAGGTGGACAGCAAGCTCATTATGAGGCGGGAGTAAATGCTTCATTTGACACGTGGGGTGTTGATATTGAAGATTACCTCTCAGGTCCTGCTGCTTACGATGGTTCACTTGAGCAAATTATGGAGCAAAAGTGGATTGCAAGCTGGACCGCAGCAACAGAATCATGGTTCGATTGGAGAAGAACAGGATTACCTGATATCAAAACTGGTCCTAATGCAAGAAGAGATAATCCTCCTTTGAGATTTTATTATGGTAGTGATGAAAGAAATCTAAATGCTGAAAATTATGCTACGGCTGTCAGCAAACTTCAGCCAACTGCAGATAATGGAGAAGATGATAATGATAGTGCATGGTCTAAAATGTGGCTGTTGCAATAAAATCATTTAAGAAATTAAACTTTTACGGTTTAATAATTTAGGTAGATAGTTAAAAAGCCGTCCCGATTTATCGGGGCGGCTTTTTAATGATAAATCCAAAATGCTTAGCAAATGTGTAAAGTAATTTATTGTTCCCTCATAGGCTCAGAATGGGTGTGCGACAAAATACAGAATTAATGATTTTTTTTAAAGAACGTTAAGAAATCCCTGTGCTCTTGGCACAGGGTAGTTCATAACAATAGATTGTTTCTTTATCAGAAGGTTCTCTTGGCAATAAAGATCACCACAATGATCTAATAAGCTTAAAGTTTTTCCTTGCTGATGGGCAAACATCAAACTATTAAGAAAATAAAGAGCATCTAATTTGGATTTTCGTTGAATAAATTTGGCCTGACGTGCCAATTTTTCTATGGAATTTTTAGCCAAAAAAAATGGCCAGGTATGAAGTTGAAATATTTGTGTTTTTGTCAGTTTCCTACTCTTAAATTATATACCTTAGAGTCATAAAAAGGGCGGTAGTAAAACAAAAAACACCGCCCTTTTATTTCATTAAAACTTAATATAAAAATGGGGAAAATGACTAAGAATCCCAACAGGGATCCTACGAATTAATCAATAATGTACTCATTTACAGTTTATTACGACCTTAACCTGACAGATATGGCCAGCAGGCAAGAGGAATAAATCCGGGAATTATCGAGGTTTTTTGTAATTTGTATTCTTGTTTTGAAAAAGCTTAATTATGTCACCGGGGTTCTATATATCTATTATCTTTCTATTTATTTCATCAACTGTTTTTTCTCAAAAAATCAATGCTGACTACGTTTTACAAATCAGAGAGGTAAAGGACCCCATAGTTATTGATGGCGAAATAAATGAAGCGACCTGGTCCAGAGCAGATGTTGCCGGCAATTTTAATATGGTACTACCTATGGATACCAGTCGTGCAAATGTAAAAACAGACGTAATGATGGCATATGATGCTGATGCCTTCTACATTGTAGCAATTTGCTATGATGAATCTCAAAAAGGATATACTGTTGAATCGTTGAAAAGAGATTTTTCTTTTGGAAAAAATGAAAACTTCCTAGTTTTTATCGACCCTTTTGATGATCAGACGAATGGCTTTTCATTTGGCGCCAATGCAGCAGGTGCTCAATGGGACGGCATGATGCATAGCGGTCGTAGCATAAACCTTAACTGGGATAATAAGTGGTCTTCAAAAGTGAAAAATTATAAAGATAAATGGGTTTTTGAATGCAGAATTCCATTCAAAACTATGCGATATAAAAAAGGCATCAAACAATGGGGGATCAATTTTAGCAGGCTCGATCTGAAGCTAAACGAAAAATCTGCCTGGGCGCCGGTTCCACGACAGTTTCCTACTTCCTCTCTGGCCTATTCGGGTATTTTACATTGGGACAAAGCGCCACCTAATCCAGGGACAAATATCTCTTTGATACCATATGGATTGACGAGCTATTCAAAAGATTATGAAAATGCCGGAAGTGAAGATGTAAATTGGGATATTGGTATTGACGCCAAAGTTGCTATCACATCTTCGCTAAGTCTTGACCTCACAGTAAACCCCGATTTTTCTCAGGTAGAGGTTGATAGACAGGTAATCAATTTAGATAGATTTGAATTATTTTTCCCTGAGCGCAGACAGTTTTTCCTGGAAAATAGTGACCTTTTTGCAAGTTTCGGAACGGAGCGCATCAGGCCGTTTTTTTCAAGACGAATTGGTCTCGAAAGCCCAATCATGTTTGGTGCAAGGCTCAGTGGAAAACTAAATAAAGACTGGCGTATTGGCTTGATGAATATTCAAACCAACAAAGTTGATAGCATTGGACTTCCTGTTCAAAACTACACTGTGGCCGCTATTCAAAGGCAGATATTTGCTAGATCGAATATATCAGCAATTTTCATCAATAAGGAATCGCTTAATTACAACCCAAGCCCTGAAGATTCAAATGCCTTTTCCACATATAATCGAAACTTTGGCCTGGAGTACAATTTGGCATCGTCAGACAACATATGGACAGGAAAATTGTTGTACCACAAATCCTTTTCGCCCAATTCTTCCGGAGACGATTATACTCACGCCTCTGAATTGGTTTATAGTACAAAAAAACTTACCGTAGAATGGCGCCATGAATATGTTGGCAGAGGTTATAGTGCAGAAGTTGGCTTCGTCCCCAGAACGAATTACTATAATCTTAATCCAAGTATTAGTTACAAGTTCTTCCCATCAAAATCTAAAAAGATTGTTAGCCATGGACCAAGATTAGTATCAATTAATTATTTTGATAACGAATTCGTTAGAAATGAAAATACAATTTTCCTTGCGTATAATGTTGATTTTTTGAACCGAAGCTCTTTCACAACATGGATAAGTGATGATTATTTGTTGCTTTTAGATGATTTTGACCCGACCAATTCCGGCGGAGAAAAACTACCAGCCGGGAGTTCTTACAATTGGAATGCTTTTGGATTAGTTTATAATTCTATGCCAGGGAAATTGATCACATTCAATTTTAACTCGAGATACGGAGGATATTACAATGGCACCAGACTATTCTTAAGCGGCTCCATTGGATACCGTTTTCAACCTTATGTTAGTATCAGTGCAGATGTAGCATTCAATGGAATTGATTTGCCGGAGCCATACAAAAGTACCGATCTATGGCTTATTAGCCCAAGGGTAGATGTCACCTTTACAAATACCATATTTTTCACTACCTTTTTACAATATAATAATCAGGCGAATAACATGAATATCAATTCAAGATTCCAATGGAGATTTAAGCCGGCCTCAGATTTTTATATCGTTTATACTGAAAATTATTTTCCTGGCGATTTTAATGTAAAAAACCGAGCTTTGGTTTTAAAACTGACTTATTGGTATAATATTTAGATAACCGATTTCCTGGGTTTTCATGAGATTTAGATTTTTGAAACCTGATTTTTGTAGGACTGTAATCATTGTAAATCCTTTATTTTAAATAACTTGTAGTATGATAAAAGCACCATTCCTAATTATTGTATTGCTGACTGTGCCACTTTCTGGTATTTGCCAACATCAAAATCATAATAATGATGATCGATCAGATGCAAACGATTATATGCTACAAAGCTCCCATGAAGATTTGGCAAAAATATTTGATGCTACAGAACGGGATGCTTGGCAACAGCCGGAGAAAGTTATTGGATTTTTAGGTGATATTGAAAGTAAAACAATAGTTGATGTAGGAAGTGGATCAGGTTATTTTAGTTTCAGATTGGCAAAGGCAGGAGCAAGGGTGATAGCGGCAGATATTGATACTACGTTTTTACAAATAATAGAGAAAAAAAGACAACAGCTCAATATTGACACAAAAGATTTACTGCCCATCCATCTAAGCGAAGATGAATTGAATATCGAAAATAATTCTGCTGACATTATTTTTTTTGTAAATGTGTATCATCATATTTCAAATCGCGTCAATTACTTTTCCAATGTCAATACTAAATTAAAGAAAAACGGAAAAATTGTAATTATAGATTTTTATAAGAAGAACCTACCTGTCGGGCCACCAAAACATCATAAAATATCCAAAGAAATTGTCGAAAAAGAATTGACAGAGGCAGGATACAATAACCTTGATGTAAATACAGAATTACTGGAATATCAATATATTATTTCAGTTGGTAAGTTTTAGTTTGAACACAAGATGTTGAAACTATTAAAATGATTCTATTGTTATTTAATGGAAATCATGTTTTAAGCAAAATCTGGGCTGTCAGGCAGGCAGGAAGAAATTAATTTCCACATAAGCATTTATCCATGTTTTTAATTTTCTTTTAGGCTTTTTAATCCTTTTTGCTTTGGTCTACCAGCCTTCAGATATTAAATATAACTTTCCATTAAACTCGTGATAGAACCATAATAAAAATGCAATCCTCCATTATAAAGTTGTAAATATGTTGGTTCAAATGTTATTTTATTTACGGATGGACTAAACTTAATTGTAGCGATTAATTGGGTTACAAATAATACCATATTTCCATTGTCTCAAAATGGTTTATCAAAAAAACCAATATTGAAAAATAGGCAATTGCAAAAATTACAGATTAGTGCTATTAAAAAATATCAATATACATATTTTGCTTTCTTATTTCACTTTCAATTGGTAGGCTATGCAGGTTTGCGGGTAGTAATGAACTTGCAATTCTTGCCGGCTCGGAAAGTGTTACTCCGGTAATAAGTTCAATAGATTTTGCCAGCATATCTTCTTGAACTGTGCCAAGTTCTGCATCAAAATCATCTTTTACTAAGTGATTTGGAGTAAACCCATTGATATAATCAGAATCGCCATTGGCATTTGCGGTTTTTATAACAATAGGTTGCAGGGCCCAATTATTATTTGAATCCTTGTTATTTAACGTTACTGACCCAACATATTTTCCAGTGGTATTTCCAGACCCTATTAATATAACCTCCATGTATGGAGAAAGACTATTAATTACCAATTCACTTGCAGAAGCAGAATTTGAAGAGATCAAAATATATATTTTGCTTAGGTTAAGATTTATTTCAGGGGTGATAAATTTTGTGATTAGATTATCAGATTCTTCGCCTTCATTATTTAGCAAAAAATCCATTACGTCATCATTCCAAATTAGCTTGGAAAAAATCTCATTGTTTTGAACAGTGGAAGCAGGAGCAATCATACTAGATAGCAGAATGGCAGTGTTGACAGAACCTCCCGGATTATATCTTAAATCCAATACCAGATTTTCAATATTATCATTTTTAAATTGTTGAAATGCACTAATTAATTCTTCATTATAATTCGTGATAAACTGATTGTACAGTAAGTATCCAATTTTTTCTCCCTCGATATCTATTGTTTTATGGACTAATATGGGGTTTTCGGAAATAATCTCAGCATTGAGCGTTTTATTTTCTATATGGTCGATTTGACCTTCTTCATTGAATTTCCCGAAAGAAAGTGTGTATTCGTCGTCATCAAATAGCAATTGCCGATAATTTGAGGAAGTGATTGTTTTTCCATTTACCTTATAAAAAATATCTCCGCGTTTAACATTTGCTTTGTCTGTAGGAGAGTTGGGTACAACATATTTAATAATTCCAAAAACATTGTCTGAACCAGAGGCGAGGAATAATTTAAAATTATGCCCAAAGTCTTTTTCTATTCCATTAAGACTATTGATCAATTCATTATAATCATCTGTGATAAAAGACCACTTGTCTGTTGGTTTGTTGAGCAACTTTTCAAAGTAATTTTCTGGATCAATTTCTTTATCTCTGTCGATATTCTGAGGCATGAGGTCTTTCCACAGATACAGTTCATTCATATTCTGCCAAATGAATTCATTAATTTCAATGGTTTGTGAAGATGCCAGGATATCTTCATCCTTGCATGATGAAAATAGCAATAACGGTATGGCAAAAAACAATAATCGCATAATAGCTTGGTTTGCAGATTTCATTATTTTATTATCGATTATTTTAAAATTCAAAGAGATTACCTGTCTTAATTTTATTGTAAAACACTATTGTTGAAAATAATATTGTTCTGGAAAGTATAAATAATGCTATTTAATATCATCTTCAAAATGATACTTACGAAGGTATATTGTTGAAATAGAAATTAAAATGTATAAATTACCCAGAAGCCAATGATGTATGAAAATTTTAAAGTTAAAAGCGCAAGATAATTTCTGTTCCTTTGTCAGCTTTTAATTTTACAGAAATTGAAGCATTGATTTTAAAAATCAATAGTATTTAAAAAGAGTCAAATTGTTTTTTGAAAACAAATATACAAGATCATCAAATACCAATACAAAAAGCCATTCTTCCTGCTGGGGTAATTTGATTTCAATATTTTTTTCATTATAAAGATTCTTTTTTATCAGCCTGCCTGCTTCCAAAAAGTAAATCCAATTTTTTTGAAAACTAAAATGTGAAACATTTTTGAAATGGAATGTTTTTATGTAATTGCCCAGATTGTCAAATATTAAGATGCCACGATCTTTAGTACTTATAAAAAGACGGTTTTGATATTCCTTACAATGTAAAATCAAATAATTGTCAGGATCGATTAGTTGATTAAGTTGCGTCCTCGAGGTGATGGTATTGGAAAATATATCATATTTTTTAAGGCTAAAATCGATTTGATCAACAATCCAAACATTGTTGTCGTAAGATACTGTGGCAGTTTCGGCAAATCCAATGAGATTTTCGGGGAAACTATAATCTTCAGATAAAGACAAACTTCTGTTGGTGAGCCGGTAGATTTGAAGGTCCTTATGAAAAGAAAATATTCTCAATCCCTGGAAAGCATCCAGCGTCGTGGCGGTGCCTGGGTTTGAAGGAGAATAAACGATATGGTCATCAATCTGCTTATCGTACCTAATTATATCTCCATTATAAGTACCTAAATATACATTTCCTGCCTTGTCTAAAGAAACTTCTGTCGGTGTTGATATTTCGATAGCTTTAATTTTCTGGAAATCTTGGCTGGTGGCTTGCGAGAGATATATTAATTGAAAAAAGACTAACAGGTAGATTTTCATTCCTTATCTTGAAATGTTTTCAATTTAAAGGATTTCCCATCAAATTCTCCATATGTGAATTGATTAATCCACTCACCTAAATTATAGTACTTACATTTTTCGTTTATATCCACCTCAAGAGGTAAATGTCTGTGCCCAAAAATATAGTAGTCACGATGTTTGTTGTCTTCTTGTTTTTTGCAGTACTGAACCAGGAATTCCTTGTCGCCTAAAAAATGTTCATCATTTCCTGATTTTTTATTCCTACTGGATAAAGACCATCTTTTTGCAAGGCCAATTCCAAAATCGGGATGAATAAGGCTGAAAGCCCATTGCGTAATTTTATTAGTAAATATTTTATTTAATATTTTATACAATCTATCACCAGGCCCCAGTCCATCTCCATGTCCGATGTGAAAACTAATATTGTTTATATAAAGCTCAATGGGGTTTTTAAAGACTTTAATTCCCAGTTCTTCCTGGAAATATCGGAACATCCATAAATCATGATTTCCGGTAAAAAAATAGACAGGAATACCCTGATCAATAAGATTGGATATTTTACCGAGAAATCTGATATACCCTTTTGGGACAACGTGTTTATATTCAAACCAAAAATCAAAGATATCTCCCACAAGAAAGATGGCAGCAGCATCGTTTTCGATAGAGTCAAGCCACCTGATGATTTTTTTTTCGCGTAAGATTTCCTGTTCCTTAGAAAAAGCAAAAAGCCCCAGATGAAAATCTGAGGCAAAATATATATTTTTATTATCTTTTAGATCAATTACCAAAACAGATACAAGTAATTATCAAAGAAATAATTGATAGTTGCCTTTGCTCATAATTATTTCTTTTCAGCTGTTTTCGGAGACGAAATTTTATTGTCAGAATTTGATTTTGAATCTGACGTGATCCCAGTTGCTTTCTTCAATGGGGTTTTTCTACTTACAGTTCTTTTTTTGGCAGCAACTTTCTTTTTGTCGGCAGCTTTTTTGGCTTTAATATTTGCCTCCAGGGTTCCGTTGGTAAATTCTTCGTATGTTGTTGGCCTTTCAAAAGGTCGTTTGCCAATTAGTCTTTCAAGGTCGCTTTGAAAAATGATTTCCTTTTCGAGCAATTCTTGGGCAACAACTTCTAATTGTTGCATTTTATCACTCAACAATTCTTTGGTTCTACTATAGGCAGATTCAATTAATTTTTTGACTTCATGGTCGATAGTTTTTGCAGTCTCTTCCGAATAGGGTTTAGTAAAGCTATATTCTGATTGTTTAGAATCATAATAGGACACATTTCCTATTTTGTCATTCATGCCGTAAATACTAACGATACTATAAGCCATTTTAGTAATTCTCTCCAAATCACTAAGAGCGCCAGTAGATATTTTACCAAAAACAAGTTCTTCTGCAGCACGTCCACCAAGTGTCATGGACATTTCGTCCAATAGTTGCTCGGTTTGATAAAGAAACTGTTCTTTTGGGAGATATTGTGCATATCCCAGTGCTGCTGTACCTCTTGGAACGATGCTCACTTTCACTAATGGATCGGCATGCTCCAGATACCAACCTGCTATGGCATGGCCGGCCTCATGGTAGGCAACTATTTTTTTCTCCTCAGGAGAAATTATTTTACTTTTCTTTTCAAGTCCTCCAATTACCCTGTCTATTGCATCGTGAAAATCATCCATCTCAACAGATTTTTTATTTTTCCTGGCTCCAATCAGAGCGGCTTCATTACAGACATTGGCAATTTCAGCACCGGCAAATCCCGGGGTTTGTGCAGCTAGTTTTTTCGAATCTACTTTTCTGGATAATTTTAAAGGTTTTAAATGAACCTTAAATATGGCGTCTCTTCCAATAATATCGGGCTTGTCGATACTTATTTGACGGTCAAATCTTCCGGGTCGTAATAGTGCTACGTCCAAAACATCCGGACGATTACTTGCCGCCAGAATAATCACTCCAGAGTCTGTATCAAAACCATCCATTTCAACAAGTAATGAATTTAATGTGTTTTCACGTTCATCATTTGAGCCAGGCATTTGGCCTCTTCCTCTAGACCGACCTATTGCATCAATTTCATCAATAAATACAATGCAAGGTGCCTTTTCCTTGGCTTGCTTGAAAAGGTCTCGAACTCTTGCTGCTCCAACACCAACAAACATTTCTACAAAATCGGAACCCGACAATGAAAAGAAGGGTACTTCGGCTTCGCCTGCAACTGCTTTAGCTAATAATGTTTTTCCGGTACCTGGGGCACCAACCAATAAAGCACCTTTAGGAATTTTCCCACCAAGATTTGTGAATTTCGATGGTTCTTTTAGGAAGTCTACAATTTCTTTTACTTCTTCCTTGGCCTCTTCCAATCCTGCAACATCAGCGAATGTTATTTTTACCTTGTTATCAGCATCAAATAGGGAGGCTTTAGATTTGCCAATATTAAATAACTGACCTCCTGGTCCACCAGCTCCTGTCATTCGTCGCATCAATACCCAAAATACAATGAGAATGAGGAAGAGAAATCCCCAATTAAAAATAATGCTGGTGAAGTCAGATCTGGAGTCTATTTTATAACCTATTCTTTTATCCTCTGGTAGATCATTTTCCAAAACCGCAAATTTTTCCAGAAAGTTTTCAGCAGATACAATTTTAATTCTAAAATCAGGACTTTGATTTAAATACATCGAAGGCTTTTCAGGAATATTATATTCGCCACTTGTAACGCCTTCTTCATTTAAAAACACTTCAACCAAGTCTTGATTTTTTATTACCAATATCTCCTTCACATGACCTTTGCGAGCCATTTCTTCAAATCTCCTCTCAGTGATATCTTCTAATCCGGCTGACTGATTAAAATACAGAATTGAAAAAAACAAAAGTACCAGTGATATAATAATCCATACCTGATAATTTGGTTTCTGAGATGGCGAGGGAATAAAACTTTTTTTCTTTTTTGGAGTATTTGCCATTATATAATTCTTAAATATTAGTGCTTAATTTAATCAACAAAAATCAATGAACATTAATGATTTTCTATTCGGGTTATTGCTGCATCTCCCCACAATTCTTCAAGGCCATAAATTGACCTGATATCATTTTTGAAGACATGAACTACCACGTTGACATAGTCTAACAAAATCCATTCCTTATTTTGAAAACCTTCGCGGTGCCAAGGCAATTCGTCAGCACAGTCCCTAACCTCTTTTTCAATCGATTCTGATATGGCGTCAATTTGAGTATCTGATGTTCCCGAACATATTACAAAATAGTCTGCAATTGCGTTTCCAATGTCTTTTAAATTAAGAATAACAATGTCAGTACCTTTTTTTTCTTGAATACCTTTTACTATATATTTGCCTAATATTTCTGATGAGACGAGTTCTTTTTTCTTAATCATTTGAAGATTTTAAATAAGCCGTAAAGCTACAAAAAATACTTGCATAAATTATTTAAGAATACTGTATTTATTGGCAAAAAGACATTCTTTCTGCCAAGTTGTCATTCCACAAATGATCTGGCTTCAGTTTTAATAACTGAGCAAAAAGCTAAAAATGGTACAGTAATTTATACTGATTATCAGAGTAGCGGTAAAGGCCAGCGAGGAAATTATTGGGAATCTAATAGAGAGGAAAACATTCTGATATCAACCATACTTGATACTAAATTTGTTATACCAACTGATTTTTTTGACTTGACCATAATCACTTCTTTGGCAATTTACGATTTGTTGAAAGAATACCTCAAAGAGGAAATAAAAATTAAATGGCCAAATGACCTTATGTACATGAATAAGAAAGTTGGTGGGATATTGATTGAAAATTTTATAAATCAAAATAAAATAAAATGGTGCATTGTTGGCGTAGGACTAAACATTAATCAACAGGAGTTTAATGAAAAAAATGCAATTTCACTTTCAATGATTTGCAATCAGACTTTTAACAGAGAAGAATTGATTAATTTATTACTTCAAAAACTGGAAGCAAGATACTTTCAACTTCAAAAGAAAAAAATGGAATACTTAAGAAAGGAGTATCTAAATAGTCTGTATTGGAAAGACGAAGTTCATGTTTATAGAGCAAATGGCATGAATTTTAACGGAAAAATAAAAGGTGTTGAGAATTCAGGAAAATTAAGAATTGAGTTGGATTCGGGAGTGCGTCTATTTGATTTTAAGGAGATTGAGTACATTAAATAATGCGTTTAAAAATTTAATTATTTTAATTTGAAATTGAATTATTTACTTTTGCTAACATTTCTAATTTAAAATATTTTTATGTCAGAATTAAAGTATAAAGTAAAAGATATTTCTCTAGCTGAATGGGGTAGGAAAGAAATAGTATTGGCTGAAGCAGAAATGCCAGGTCTTATGGCACTTAGATCTGAATATGGTGAGTCTAAGCCATTGAGTGGAACACGTATTGCTGGTTGTCTTCATATGACGATTCAGACAGCAGTATTAATTGAAACTCTAATAGAACTTGGCGCAGAAGTAACGTGGTCTTCATGTAACATATTTTCAACTCAAGATCATGCAGCAGCTGCAATTGCCAAAGCAGGTATTCCAGTATATGCATGGAAAGGAATGTCAGATGAGGAATTTGACTGGTGTATTGAACAAACGTTATTTGCCTTTGAAGATGGAAAGCCATTAAATATGATATTAGATGATGGTGGAGATTTAACCAATCTGGTTTTAGATCATCATCAGGACTTAGTTGGTGATATTAAAGGTCTATCTGAAGAAACAACTACAGGAGTTCACAGACTATATGAAAGAGTAAAAAATGGCACGCTGCCAATTCCTGCTATAAATGTGAATGATTCTGTTACCAAATCTAAATTTGACAATAAATATGGATGTAGAGAATCTTTGGTTGATGCAATCAGAAGAGCAACTGATGTGATGTTAGCAGGAAAAGTTGCTGTAGTTGCAGGCTATGGTGATGTAGGCAAAGGTTCAGCACAATCGTTAAGCGGATCTGGTGTTAGGGTAATTGTAACTGAAATTGATCCTATATGTGCACTTCAGGCAGCAATGGATGGCTACGAAGTTAAGAAAATGGTAGATGCAATTCCTGAGGCTAATATTATTGTAACTGCTACAGGGAACAAAGACATTATTGCAGGCGAACAATTTAAATTAATGAAAGACAAAACTATAGTTTGCAACATTGGCCATTTTGATAATGAAATAGACATGGCTTGGTTAAATTCTAATTATGGTACTACAAAAGATCAAATCAAACCGCAAGTCGATATTTATAATGTAGATGGGAACGATGTAATTGTATTGGCAGAAGGAAGATTAGTAAATCTTGGTTGTGCGACAGGACATCCTTCATTTGTAATGTCAAATTCTTTTACTAACCAAACTCTTGCTCAAATTGAGTTATGGCTGTATGGAGAAAAGTACGAAAATAAAGTTTATACTTTACCCAAGCATCTTGACGAAAAAGTTGCGAGACTTCATCTTGGTAAAATCAATGTTGAACTTGAGGTGCTTTCTCAAGAGCAAGCTGATTATATTGGAGTTGCAGTTGACGGACCATTTAAACCAGATTACTATCGTTATTAACATAAAATAAAATTTTATTATTTAGCCTGATCTATATGATCAGGCTTTTTTATAGAAATAATTATTGTATCCAAAATTTACTTTTGCATTATAACTATATTAAATTGTATTTAATGTATTATTATATAGCAAAGGAAATATATAATTAATTTCCGTAATATGAATATTTTTATTTAGTTTTACACTTATCTAAGTAATGCATAATCAATTAGTAAAATAATTGGTTGTTATTCCTTGATAGTAATACTATAAATAATTAATTTTAATATGACACAAAGATATCAAGTTCTAATAATTGACGATGATATGGCTATGTGTCAATTGTTGGAAAAATTGTTGGAAAATGATTATCGAATAATTACAAAAAATGATGGAATGAGTGCTATGCATTGGCTTGCTCAGGGGAATCTTCCGGATTTGATTATTTCTGATTTGAATATGCCAAACATCAATGGCGAGGAGTTTATTGCCAATTTAAAAAGTAGTGGATATTTTAATGAAGTTCCATTTGTTGTTATAACTGGAGATACAAGTAAAGAACAAAAATTAAAATGTATGAGTTTAGGAGTACATGATTATTTTGAAAAGCCTTTTAACCCCAAGGATTTGGTTTTTTCTGTTGACGTAGTGCTCAAACATAGTCTTAGAAAGCAGAATGTATTATGATTGGAGATCACCAAAACAGCCAACATAAGATTGAAATAAAAAATAGAATTGACAACCGTTTCAAAAACAAAAGTCATATCCTTTTTGCTGGTTTGAATGGTGTAGAAATTTGTGAAGAATTTTTATCATTAGGATACTTGGCGCTTTCACTTCCTTCTTTTACAAAGGCTCTTTATTGGTTAAAAAATCAATTACTTATCGGATCTGATTTACCAATAGCCATAATATCCGATTTTGCTTTGCCGGACGGAAATGTATTTTCATTTCACTATGAAATAAAGTTAAATAAAGATTTAAAAACAATTCCATTTATTGTGTTAGCAAAAAACCGCAATAGAGAAGATAGAATCAAAGCGTTGAAAGTTGGGATTGACGATTTCTATATAAAAAATTTTAACGCAACACATATTCATGATAGGATTCAATTTTTAGATAAATTCAAAAAATTAACAGTTGATTTAGAGCCAAAGCATGAAGTAGTTTTAAATCATTTTTTTCCAACATTTAGAATGCCTGTTTTTAAAAGGATATTTGATGTTATTGTGTCATCTATCGCTTTAGCTCTTTTGAGCCCATTGTTTTTATTGATTTCAATCTTAATTAAATTGGAATCAAAGGGGTCGGTTTTTTACATTTCAACACGTGCTGGTGCAGGATACAAAATATTTCGTTTCTACAAATTTAGAACAATGAGATTCAACGCTGAAAATGAGTTGGATCTGGTATTACATTTAAATCAATATAATAAACTAACAGATAGTGCTGCGTCATTTGTGAAAATTGAAAAAGATCCAAGAATAACCAGGATTGGAAAATTATTGAGAAATACAAGTCTTGATGAATTGCCGCAATTAATCAATGTACTTTTAGGTGATATGTCACTTGTCGGAAACAGGCCGCTACCATTATATGAAGCGGAAAGACTTACCAAAGATCAATTTGCAAAAAGATTTATTGCTCCCGCTGGAATTACCGGACTATGGCAAATATCGAAAAGAGGAAGAATTAAAATGTCTGAATCGGATAGAATGAATTTGGATATTGCATATGCTGAAAAAAGTTCATTTTTTTACGATATTCAAATTTTATTTAAAACTATTCCTGTTTTATTTCAAAAAGAATCCGTTTAAATTGTTTGATTAATTAAGTTTCCTGAATTAAATAATATTTTATTGCTTGCATTTAAATTAATGGAAATATCCATGTTTGGATATTTTTTTTATATATCAATATACAATTTTGTTCTTTCTTTTGCTGGTATTTTACTTAAGAAATGTAAAATTGAAAGAGATGATAATTTCAATAGAATAGGAATATTTATTCCAGCTTACAAAGAAGACAATGTAATTTTTGATACAGCCGAAAAAGCGTTAGAAATTAATTATCCAAAAGACCTTTTTAATATAGTAGTAATAGCAGATTCATTGAAAGTAGAAACTATTATTAAATTAAGAAAACTCCCAATTCAATTAATTGAAGTAAATTTTAGTCAATCAACAAAGGTAAAATCTATTCGAGAAGCAATAGTTAAAAATGAAATAGAATTTGATTTCTTTATTATTTTGGATGCCGATAATATTATGAAACCTGATTTTCTCTTAGTAGCTAATCAACTTTATAATATGGGTAGAAAAATCGTTCAAGGTAGAAGGGTTGCAAAAAATAATGAGAATTCTATTTCAGTTCTTGACGATTTAAGTGAACAAATTAATACCCATATCAATAGGAAAGGGGTAAGTTATTTTGGCGGATCTTCCTCTATTGCAGGTTCAGGTTTTTTTATTGAAAAAGAAATAGGGGATAAAGTTTTTAGCCAAATTGATTCTGTGGGCGGTTTTGATAAGGAATTGGAACTTCATTTATTAAGGCAAAACATTAAAACTGGTTATTGTGACTCAATGATTGTTTTTGATGAAAAAGTTGGATCTTCAGGAACATTTAAAAATCAAAGAAGACGTTGGATTTCTAGTCAATATATTTATTTTTTCAAATACTTTAGTACCGGACTGAAGCAGTTATTCGTTCATGGTAATTTTGCATACTTTAATAGTGCCATTTTACGAAACTTCCAGCTGCCAAGGTTAATTAACCTCGTTCTTTTCAGTTGTTTTATTTTAGTATTATTATTGTTTTATAGTCAATTGTTTATAAGCCTTAAAATTTGGCTTATCATATACTCTTTATTTTTATGCTCCATAATTATGGCTATTCCAAGGAGTCATTATAATAAAAGAACCATGTTGTCTATAGCAAAAATTCCAAAATTATTTATAACAATGTTTTTATTAATGTTTCAGTTGAAGGGTTCAAATAGTAGCTTTATCCACACGCCTCATAATATTGATAGGACGTCCAATAATGAATAAAAACCCATTAATTTCTATCATAACAATTAATTTTAATAATGTTTCTGTAACGTTAGATTTATTATTGTCAATTAGAGAATGTAATTATAACAACCTTGAGGTTATTGTAGTAGACAATGGGTCTGATTTGAATCCAATTGAAATGATTCAAAGAAATTTCCCTGAAGTTTTGGCGATAAGATCAAATGAAAACCTTGGATTTTCGGGTGGTAATAATCTTGGATTGAATCATGCAACCGGTGAGTTATTCTTTTTTGTAAATAATGATACACTTTTTGAAGAAAATGTAATAAGCGAACTCATAAAGCCCTTTTATGAAAATGAAAATATTGCTATAATTTCTCCAAAAGTAATCTACTATCAAACTCCAAATATTATTCAATATGCAGGAGCAACAATGATTAATTCTTTGACAGGTAGAAATAGAATTATTGGGCAAGGTGAAAATGATAATGCAGAATTATTTAAGTCGGATTATACATATTTTGCACATGGCGCTGCAATGATAATTAGGAAGAGTTTAATAAAAGATATTGGAGTATTTCCTGAAGTTTTTTTTCTTTATTATGAGGAATTAGATTATTCAATTCGAATAAGAAATGCAGGGTATAAGATATATTTCAACAGTAAAGCAGTAATATACCATCGGGTATCTCACACAGTAGGGGAGGATAGCTCTTTAAAGGTTTACTATATGACACGTAATAGAATAATGTTCATGCAAAGAAATTTTAGTAGCACCAGGTTTACAATATTTTTATTGTTTTTTATATTATTCACTGTACCAAAAAGTTCTATTAAATATATCCTTTCTGGTAGAAAAGATTTATTGATATCATTTTTTAAAGCAATTTATTGGAACTTGGTTTCACCACGTAAAGTTAAATTTGCTTAATTTCATTTTTATAATAAACCAATGAGTTATATCTCAATTATCAATGCGATGTTTTCGATAAAGGAAAAAGTAAATAAATGTTAAAAAATCTGTTTTTCAACATTCGCCAATCTTATTGGGTTAAATCTGCGACTATAGTGGTTAGTACCAGGGTATTGCTAACAGCGCTAGGGTTTACAAGTTTTTTATTCTTGATAAGATTTTTGGATAAAGACCAATATGGTTTATGGATTATATTTATGACCATAACCAGTCTTATTGAAACTGTAAGGGTTGGATTTATTAAAAACCCACTAATGATATTGCATTCTAATAACTCATATAATAAAAATGGCCTGTACAGTTCTTCATTTCATTTAAATATAGGACTATCAATATTAATCATAATCATAATAATAATAATAACCCCCTTTATTGCCAGTATATTTGATCATGATATTATAAAATCACTTCTATATCTGTATATTATAAAGTTGATTATTATTTCAATTGGAGATCATTTTGATATTGTTCAAGAAGCCAATCTTGAGTTTAAGGGCACTTTTCTGGATTTGCTTTTTCGTAACTTGACATTCGTCATAGGAATTATTGTTTGCTATTATTTTGAAGTACAATTTCCGTTGTACTATCTGGTATTTTTCCAAATAGTTGGTGCGTTGTTTGGTTTGTTTTTTTCTTATTTGAATTCAAGAAAAAAACAAATATTTGTATTTACATTTTTACCATTTAATATTTTCTACGTAAGAAAGTTGATGAGTTTTGGGAAATATACTTTTGGGTCAAGTGCAAGTTCCATGGCAATTCGTAATATTGATACTTGGATGTTGGGTTCCATTCTAAGTTCATCATCAGTAGCTCTCTATAATCCCGCAGTGCGTATATCCAATGTTTTTGAAATACCCACATCTACATTATCTACTATACTTTTACCGAAATTAATACATGAGATTAGTGTTTCTGGAGAGCGCGCGATAAAGTATTATTATGAAAAAGCCATGAGTTATGTATTGATTTTTATGATACCAATAATAATATTTGGTATATTATTTTCTGATGAAATAGTCTTAATTGTTGCTGGTGCGGGGTTTGAACAATCGAGTTATTTTTTAAATTTTACTATTTTTTATGGTTTATTAATTCCTTTTAATAGACAATTTTCTATTACATTAGATGCTTTAGGGAAAACCAAATTGAATTTTACTATTTTATGTTTGTCGCTTTTAGTTAGTGTTATATTAAATATAATATTTATCAACCAATTTGGGATAATTGGAGCTATTTATGGTACACTTATAACCTATCTTACCGTGTTTATTTTTTCGCAGTTTTATTTATATTCTAAATTTCAAATAAGTCTTGTTGGAATATTTCTAAACATAGTACCTAGTTGTAAAGTACTATTACTGAAACTTAAAGAATTAGTTCATACTAGTGATGATGTTAGTTGAGTTATGGTAAAAAAACAATACAATTAAATATTTGATTTAATTGTATTGTTTTTTTATTGGACATGGAATGATT
The DNA here is from genome assembly GCA_964507705.1 of uncultured Roseivirgaceae bacterium. Taxonomy (GTDB): domain Bacteria; phylum Bacteroidota; class Bacteroidia; order Cytophagales; family Cyclobacteriaceae; genus JAAUQL01. Next base: position 23,055 of record CAZDRA010000047.1, read on the forward strand.
AATTATAAAATAAATTTATTAAATGTTTATATGTCTGAAATTGCGTATTTGTTTATCGAATAATAAACATTTAGTGATTTTGGGTATTTAGTATAAAATAATTTTATGAAAGAAGGTTATTATGATAGGTCTTTTAATATGTTGCTGCTGGCAGTAGATCTATTTTTTCTTACTATATCATTTTTTATTGCTTTTTATCTTCGATTCGATATCGAAATAAAGATATCTTCAGAATTCTTTTCATTTCTGGTTCTGTTTAACTTTTTATGGATTATAGTATCGTTGTATAATAAAATTTACTTACTAAGTAAAATTAGAAGTCTAAAGAAATCCATCACAAACTTATCGAGTACATTTATTCTTCATCTACTTTTAATCAGTTTAAGTTTTGTTAGTCTAAAAGTCCAAGAGACTTATGTGTTTCCAAGGCTCTTTCTCATATACTTGTATTCCACAAGCTTTCTTTTTATAATAATTGTAAGAATTGTTTATTATTTTGTTATTAAGAATTACTATAAAAATGATCATTATAACATTAAACGTGTAATTATTATTGGAACAAGCGAAAATGCAAACCGACTATATGATGGATTTGTAAAAATCATTGCAGCTGGTTCGAGATATCAAATAATGGGTTTTTTTGATGATGATGTAAATAGTAATGTCTCAAAAAAATTATTGTTGGGGGGATTAGTAGATATAGAAAATTATTGCTTAAGTCAAAAAGTTCACGAGATATACTACACTAAAGAACTTGGTGATCATACTGTTTTAAAAGAACTAACTAGTTTTGCAGATAAAAATTTTATTTACTTACGATTTGTTCCAGATTTTAGTGGTTTTCAAAAATCTAAAGTATCAATATCATTTTTAAATGATATTCCTGTAATTGAATATACTCTAGCTCCTTTAGGAGGTTTTTTTAATCAAAAAATCAAAAGGCTTTTTGATATAATTTTTTCATTATTTGTTATCATTTTAATATACCCAATCATTTTTCCATTTATATTTTTGCTTATAAAATTAGAATCAAAAGGTCCGGTATTTTTTAAACAACTTAGGCCCGGAAAAGGAAATGAACTTTTTGAATGTTATAAGTTCAGAACAATGAAGGTCAATGAAGTAACCGAACGACAAGCTACCAAAAATGATCCTAGAATTACAAAGGTTGGAGCTTTTTTGAGAAAAACAAGTATAGATGAAATTCCTCAATTTATAAATGTTTTACAAGGTAAGATGTCAGTGGTAGGGCCCAGGCCAAATTTGATAAGTCAACTTGAGTTTTACTCAAAAGAAATTGATAAGTATAGATTCAGGCATTTCATTACGCCAGGAATAACCGGTTGGGCACAGGTTAATGGGCTCAGAGGTGAAACTGAAGAAATTGATTTAATGAAAAAAAGAGTAGAATTTGATGCGTGGTATATTGAGAATTGGTCTTTGATGTTTGACATTAGGATTGTGTTTTTAACGGCATTAAAAATGATTGTTGGTGATAAAAGAGCTTATTAATAAATGACAAAAGAAATTCCTACGATCGAAGTTTTAGGTATTCCAATCTTTGATGGAGATATTCCGAAACTTTTTGAAATAACAGGGGAAAATATAATTTCAAAGAATAAATTAAATAGGCAGATCAGTTTGTGCGATGCCAATGTACTTGTTTCTTCAAAAAAAAATCATCCCCTCTTAAATATTCTAATAAATGAAACATACCTGAACCTACCCGATGGGATGCCTGGTGTTTGGGTAGGGAAATTGAAAGGCGCAAAAAATATCGATAGGTGCTATGGCCCTGATGTTTTTAAGTATTTTATAGAAAATTCTTTTGGTAAGGGTTTTAAACACTATTTGACTGGAGGCAAGGAAGGTGTAGCAATTCAATTAAGAAAATATTGCAAGGATGTGCTCGGAAACGATAATATTGTTGGAGTTCATAGTCCGCCTTTTAGTGAAATGTCTGATCAGAATATAAAAAAAATTGCCAGTGATATAAATAAGAGTAATGCTGATATCGTGTGGATTGGGATTAGCTCACCAAAACAGGATATTTACGCACATCGATTGAGTAAAAGATTAAATGTACATTTTATCTTTACAATTGGTGCGGCATTTGATTTTTACACAGGCAATATTACTCAAGCCCCAAAATTTATTCAGCGCAGTGGGTTTGAATGGTTGTTTAGGTTAGTAATAGAGCCTAGAAGACTTTGGAAAAGATATTTTACAGTTATACCATTATTTGTTTACTATAATCTTGTGGATTTGCTAAATAGAAAATAAAATATTGGTTGAGCACTATCTATTGTAAGCATGGTAATATTTATATTAAGTGGTGAATAATGTATTTTTTAAACTATTTAAAGCAGAAGTGACAATCTCAATTAGTCATCATTATCAGGAATAATTATTTATTATAATCACTTCAATGATATAACATGGATTAATGGTAGTAATTGATGGTGTTGTATCGTTTTAATGATAAATGCTTTTCATTATATTATCTATATTTATATAATTATTAATAGAACATATTCTCTTTTAGCAAGATGGGTTTCTACAAAAAAATTAATTTAATATTTGCTTTTCACTTTATAATACTATCACAACAGGCTCAAGCGCAAAGTGAGCCAAACATTGATGTATGGTATGGCTTGGATCAAAAATTTGGTCAGCTTGGTAGTCCTCAAAATTATATTAATATACTGGGCAATGTGTCTGATCCTGACACTATAAATCTCATTGGCTATACCCTCAATGATGGTGGATTTGTTGAAATTAATTTGGGGCCTGATGATAGGCGGTTGCAAAATGAAAATGATTTCAATATTGATATTGAAAATGGGATGCTGAACGCAGGTGAAAACAATGTATATATATTTGCCAGAGATAAAATGAATAACGATACCACAGTTACAGTCAAGGTCACTTATACGCCAAATGTTATCTGGCAGCCTGAATATGGTATAAGTTGGGATACGGTTTCCAACATTCAAGATGTTGCCCAGGTTGTTGATGGAAAATGGGAAATTACTTCCGATGGCCTCCATATTATTGAACCAGGTTATGATAGGTTGGTAAGTATAGGAGATGTTTCCTGGCAAAATTACGAAGCTACCTTTCCCATTACAATTCATCAATTAGACACCACCCCTACTAAATTATCTGGGTTTACAATGAACGTAGGTGCATTAGTCCGATGGCCAGGACACACTGATGTTCCTGTATCCGGATGGCAACCAAAGTCCGGTTTTGAACCCCTTGGAAATATTTTATGGTTTCAATGGGACGCAAAAGATACTTCCAAAGTAACCATTGATTCTTATTATGGAGGAGAGGAGCCTTTTAAGCCGAAGTTTAATACTAAATATATTTTTAAAATTAGGGTGGCAACCCTTCCTGGTGCCGGACATGTTTATTACGTTAAGTTTTGGGAAAGCATTGACACAGAACCTGATTTGTGGATATTGAAAACTGAAATCGACGCAGGCGAACTAGGAAGCGGCTCATTACTATTACTTGCCCATCATGTTGAGGCTACATTTGGAAATGTTGCCATTAAGTCTGTTAATCCTAATAATTATCCTTTGGCCAATTTTGACTATACAATTGACAATGCAGATAATATGAAAATTGCTTTTGATGCTTCTTTATCATCTGATCCAAATAGTGACATAGATAAATTCGTTTGGGAGTTCGGCGATGGAACAACAGGCTATGGTCAAAATATTGAACATGTTTTTGAACCTGGGATTTATACAACTAAATTGACGACAATTGATTCAGAGGGTAATACTAGCTCATTTTCTAAAGGGTTTTCTCTTGACAGATTTGATGAATCAACAATTGTTTCTGACGATTTTAACGCTGCCGAATTAGATAGTTCATTATGGAATTTTGTCAATCCAAAAAATGATGCTAGTTATGATATTGTTGGTTATGGCACAAATAATGTAACACTCAATCTAAATGTGCCTGCTGGAGAATCTCATGATGTTTGGATTGTAAATAATGCCGTTAGGGTCATGCAAGCCAGTAATGATTCTGATTTCCAATTAGATGTGAAGTTTTATTCGCATGTGAAGGAGCAATTTCAACTACAGGGACTGGTTGCACAACAAGACGCCAATAATTATATCAGATACGATTATTTTTCCGATGGAGTTAATATGCGTTATTTCGTTGCCAAATTTACCAATGGTATTGGAGATGTCATTGCCAACGAAATAATTGACAACAATAACTATGATTCACTATATCTCAGGATTAGTAGACAAGGAGACAGTTGGAATATGGAATATGCGCTGGAAAATCAACCTTGGGAAAATGCAGCAACATTTAACTTTGAAATTGTTGTTGACAGTATTGGGGTAATAGCCGGCAACTCTGAAGCAACAGCTCCTTCTGGTCCAGCCCCAGCCTATACAGCTATTGTAGATTACCTTTTTAATACTTATTCCCCAATAGAAAACGAAGATGAATTCCTTGGTTTACCGGTAGCAAGTTTCAAATCTGAAATTGATACAAACGATCCATTGCAAATTAATTTTGATGGCTCGGAATCTTTTGATTTCAAAGGCAGTATTGTGAAATATGACTGGGATTTTGGAGATGGTACAACTGGAAATGGAATAGTAGTATCTCATAAATATAGCCAGCAGGATGTATTTACTGTCAAACTTACCGTCACTGACAATGATGGGAAAACAGATCAAATTTCCAAAGATGTTAGAACGTCTTCCTCTTTTGTTTCTGATGATTTTAACTCAGAATCATTAAATACAGATATTTGGACTTTTATAAACCCAAAAGGAGACGGATCTTTTCTAATGGAAGGATTTGACTCAGGTCAGGCAACAATTAGCCTTAGCGTACCAGAGGGCATTGAGCACAATGTGTGGGATAATGGCAATGAATCTGTAAGAATAATGCAACCTGTCAGCAATGAAGATTTTGAAATTGAAGTTAAATATGAGTCAGCTGTAACTAAACAATATCAATCTCAAGGAATTATAGTAGAGCAGGATTTGACTAACTTCATGCGGTTTGATATGTTTTCTGATGGTGCTAACCTGCATAATTTCTCAGCTACATTTGCAAATAATAATCCTACCATAATTGTAGATGATATCATTTCAACTCAGGATGAGAGTCCTGTTTATTTAAAAATAAATCGCTTAGGTAACACATGGAGTATGTACTATTCATTTGATGGCAACGAATGGGTAAATACCAAGACTTTTGATTATAGTTTAAATGTCACTAACATTGGCCTTTTTGTATTGAATGCCAGTGATAATAACCCTCCAGCTTTTACCTCGATAATTGATTATGTTTTCAATACAGTAAGTCCAATCGAGCCAGAAGATGGTTTTGAAATTATAACATCTTTAGAGGAAGAAATTAAAGTTTCAAATATTGGAATTGATTTATACCCCAATCCGGTTGAAAATGAACTTAATTTTAATATTAAGCTTAAAAACCCAAGTCAGATTTTTTTGCAAATTTATGATGCTCGCGGAAATGCATTGTACGCAATAGAGCATGACACTAAAAAAGCAGGAAGCTTCAGGTATAATTGGGACATGAGCAATCTTCCATCCGGAATCTATTTTTTGAAAGGTCATGCAATAGTAGAAGGAAAAACAGAAATGGTTAATGTTCAAAAATTTTTAAAAAGGTAGATATTATTAAAAATAGGGTAAGTCTTTAATATCTTTTTCCTTTCCTTGCTTTGCGCTACTTTCCCCGATACAAAAAGTAACTTGTATTGATTATCAAGTAGTTATAATTACAGGGTACAAATAAGGTACAAAACAATACTAAAAAACCTCTTTTGGGGTTAAATTAGTGTTTTTGGTTTGAGGACTTTCCAAAAGGGAAGTAAAAAACTTTTCGTCTAACATTTCAACTGAACATAAGATGTTTAATTTCGTGGTATGATATGCTTTCTTCTTTCTGTATTTGTTCCATTATTCGCAAATACTTTATAATTTTTACCAATC
>CAZDRA010000047.1:29159-31141 GCA_964507705.1 uncultured Roseivirgaceae bacterium
TAAAATCAGAGTACAAATAATAGTTAGGATTGCTTTTTTCATAATATAGATATTACGCTTTTGTAGATTATTGGCAGGCAGGTCAATTACCTTTTAAATTATTGTATTAGAGTTGTTTGAACTTATAGCAGTTGAAATAATAAAATGTACGGAAACTACCAATGCTTAAAAATATAAAATTAAAAATGAATTATATCTTTCATACCACGTAACTAATACAATAGTTTGTAATATTTATAATTCCTAAATTGCAGAATGAAGTACTCTAAAGTAGAGAAAAAGTAGAGGTAAAATGAAATGAAATTTCAAAAAGGAATAACAAAAACGTCTGGAAGGAAGAAAGGAACTCCAAATAAATTAACAAAACAAATCAGATCTATTTTTGAAGAGTTGCTGAATAATAATATTGCCAAAATTCAATCTGATTTAGATGAAATGAAACCAGTTGAAAGAATGAATGCGATTTTCAAATTAGCAGAGTTTGTTTTGCCAAAACTTACTTCAATTTCAGGTGAACTAAAAACATCACCAATGAAAATAATAATTCAGGATGGTACTGACCTTGGTGCTCCATAGCAGATGCTATAGTAATAAATTAATTTAATGATAACAGGACTTTTTTGTAATACCCAGTCACTTCAAGTTCTTGGTGATAGATTAAATGTTTTGCCTTCTTATGCTTTATAATATTTTCAAATGTTATGGACGTTACTATTTGTTCAGTTTTGAATACCTCCGCTTTTTCACTAATTGCCGTTTTTACTTGTTTGGGTTGCTTGCTGAATAGTCGCCAATCCTGTTTTATTAGATAGTCGGCAATATCATTGCCGTGGTCTTTATCTTGTTCAGGTGCTAACTGTTCTAATAAACCCGAAACAATGAAGCGAGAACCCTGTAATTTACTTTCTATTTCTTTGGCTTTCTTGCTCCATAGGTCAAAGGCTTTGCCGTCTTTTGATAGGTCAGGAAACAAATAAACATTCCTGCCTTTTAACTCTTTGCATTTGTTGAGGTTTAAGCTACTCAAATTGTAAACTGCTAACCAAAGGAAGTTTTTAGGTTGTTCGGGTGTTCCAAAATACAACGTTCCATAAATAGCCGTTTTAGGAGCTTCAACCAACGCAACGGGATTGCATGGGATTTACTCAAAAGGTGTTCGCCAAACAAACAGGAAACCTTTATTTCATTGTTTAGGTATGCTTCCAACCATTTAGGCAATGGCTTATTATTTTGTGTGTGTTGCTTCTTAATTATTGAGTGTAAAAAGTCCGTGCCTTTGGTGTGGTTTGTTTCGTTAAACTGCTTTACCTGAATTGCTCTCACGTGGCCATCAACATCAATGAAAGGAAAGGTGATTCCTCCACTCATGTACCCGCTTTGAACCGTTCCCAGTCTATACATTGAAATAACCTTTTCAATATCCTGAACATCAAAAGGAAATGCAACCCTTGTGAGGAGGCTTTGTATAAATACATTCTTCTCATATCCTGAAAGCGTTTGTTTTAATACCTCAATTGGAATAAATACCGTTACTGCTTTCGGTTTCTTTACTTGCTGTGGTTGCCGTGGTTTCCATTCTGTTTTATTGTCCCGTTCCTGCTCCCATATCATTTTAACGTAGCCGTCTTTGTAAGGATCGAAGAGGTAAGCACATTTACTTTCACGATCACAACGCCCGTATTGTTCGGGCAAATAGTCACCTGTTTCAGTATCAATGTATCTTACAAAAGACTTTTTAGCGCATTCAGGGCAATGATGTTTTTTGCTGCCTTTTTCAAATATGTATCGGTGTTTGTTCAAGGTAATATATTTATTACTTTTGCGTTAATGAAATACAATGAACTTTTCAGGATATTAAAAAAGGATGGTTGGTTTGAGGTAAGGCAAAAGGGTAGCCATGTAATTATGAAGCACCCAACAAAAACCGTACAATTAACCGTACCATACCATTCAGGAAAAGAAGTTAAAAAAGGGCTATTAAC
>CAZDRA010000048.1:0-31073 GCA_964507705.1 uncultured Roseivirgaceae bacterium
TTACAAGCCAAAATTTACTTTCTTTTGTTGGCTTATACAATTGCTCCCGCCGTACAATTTTACCTTTCAGGTTTACTTCTATCACCTCTCCTTCGTCAGTGACAGTGATGAGTCGAGTAGCATTGAAGTCATTGCCAATAGCAGCAAACAGGCCTCCTTTAACCTGAGTTTTCAGATCGACAGGAAAACCCGGATACATTTTCCCTCTTCGATTCAACACATTTAGCATTCCATTTTTTTGCAAGGCAATAAGGCAATCTCCTCCTTTCACACGTATGTGAAACCCCACTTCTACCAATTGTCCGTCTAAAGATCTCGGTTTCCACCCATTGAGATTTTTACCATTTTTATCAAATAAATAGATGTCTCCTTTTTTATCTGCTGCCATAAACCTATACCGCTTTGAGTTGTCGTAATCAATAACTGATAAATGTTCGAGCTCAACTCCATGCTTTAGCTTGATGGGAAAATTTTCTACATAATTACCGTTTCTATCCAGCAGGTGAATTTTATTTTTTGTAGCGAAGAGATATTGCAACTTGGCATTTTTGTAATAATCTATTTGATGGATTTTCGAAACAATTTTGTCATTGATACTATCTCCCCAGGCGATTTCTCCCACACTGGATATTTGATAAAGAATATTTAAAGAATCCTGCACAAGGACTTCAAACTTTTTGTTATGGTGATTTCGAACAATATACGGCTTGGAAATCAATGGAGACAGAGCATAGGTGCTTTGGGTTTTATTTAATCTGCCCATCCTCGATGGTGATTTTTTCTTTGCTTCATGTCCTATAGCAATACTGGTATAAAATCGCCTATCGAGATTGCTCACCTGCACAGAGATTCTGTCAAATGATTTCAATGGATTTTCTAATTTTTTAAACTGCCCAGCCCACCGTTCGTTCATGCTGTCTATGATCATATTCCAACAAAGGGAGGTATTGATCATCAGGCTGAAATTGGCCTCGTTAAGTGTGTTTTCAAGAAACAAGTTTTGCCTAACAGATTTTCCCCAATTGTCTTCTTGCTCGAGCTCATCCAAAAAATACTTGACAACTTGCATAGAATTGCCTATCACCAAATAATCTTTGTAAATGGTCGCAAAGGAGTTCTTAAATCCAGAAAAATAGCTGCCCATGACATGCGATGGAAACTCTGAAAATGGTATCTGAACAATTGCTTGATTAAAATAAAAATCCATATAAACCGAGTCACCTGCTTCCTTGCTAATTTTATTGGCAAAGAGGCTCAATTCATTGAAAGCCTTTTCTTTGTCATTAATTCCAATAAAAATCAATTGGTCGGGCGATTTCTTATCCGGGGTTTCCAATATTGCATTGGCAGCCTCTCCACCTATCCAATCAAAATTCAATTCGTATTTATCTTCAAAATCCATAAATCGATCAAATTGACCCTTGTCCGTCACGGACCAATATTTTGTCAATTGACTTTGCCATTCGGCAAAATCACTAAATGCGACATGGTAAAGCAAAGCCGTATTGTTTGGCAACAATTCTGATATCCCGTTTCTTCCAGGATTTTGGTTTCTAAAAGTCCCAATAAATGATGCATTGTTTTTTAGATTTATAGTGCTCTCTCCATTGAGCAATATTTCATTGTTTGTTACTTTAATATCCAGAAAAGTATCTCCAAAGAAATGAGAAAGTTTATCTAACTCATTGGCCTTCCCTTCCACCAAAAAGGAAGCTAACAAATCGGGTAGTTTAGCAAAATTAATGTAAATGTCTCCATCATCGTTTTCAAGTTTTGAAATCTCCTGCAACGTAGGAATCTGGGAATTAAAAGTATTGACAAAACCTTCTGATATATTTCGCACTACATCTTCGACCAAGAAAGGAGTGAAACTCCCAGCGACAACATTTTCATAAATCAAATAAGTGAAGGTTTGTTTTTTACTTTTATTAGTCAATTCTATCAGTTCAAATCCCAGGTATGTTCTGGTTTTCGATACAATTTTATAGTCCTTTTTTATACTTGAAATTACTTTTTCTAAAACCGGTTTTCTTTGTGAAATGCTCAAATCAAGATAAAAAACAAAATCAAAATCATTGGAAGAAGTGCGATGGGTAGAAATGATAAACGAATTTTTTCTGAATAATTTATCTAAAGAACCATCTTTGCCGGACAGGCTGTCTGCCATATCCAGATTGGTTTGCCAGTCATGGAAATAGGGCATTTTGTAGAGTGTCTTCCATACGGACTTATCAACTGTTCTATTCCAATTGTCAATAAGATTGCTGTTTTCATATGCCACTATTGCATTGGCAGGCACCATTTGCCAGACATCAATGGTTTTCTTATTGATAATATTATAATAGTAATAGGCCCCTGCGGAAATGGCGGCAGCAATAAAAATAAAGAGGAGTGTCTTTTTCAATGCAAGTGATTTATCGCAATTTTAGATCAATTAATAGGATTTGTCAAATTGATCATGATTTTAAATGCATCTTTTTTAACCTGCATAATGCAGGGAATAATTATTGAGACTTGTAATGAGTTAGAAAACACGGGATTGACATTGCAATAAAGAGTGCTTCTGGAAATTTATTATTTCTTGCAATTTGAATGAATACTCTGACTGTCAATACCTTATCCCAAAATGGAGAATATTCATGAACTAGTAAGGTTAACCATTATCAACAAATCAACTTTTATAATGAAAAGCAATATCAATTATGATATCAAATAGCTTCACAATCCGTTCTGGTAATGGAACAAAAATCTTCTGCAAATCTATAGTACCCAAAGATTCGCCAAAAGCATTATTATTTATGGTTCATGGGCTTGGTGAGCATATGGGACGATATGATAGTATGGCCAATTCGTTTGTAGAAAACCGCATAGCAGTATTTGCATTTGACCATCGAGGCCATGGAAATTCGGAGGGAAAACGAGGGCATGCCATTGGTTTAGAGCAGTTGGTTGACGACTTGGAATACGCCCTGATGAAATGCAGAAATATGTTTCTGGATATTCCTATATTTATTTACGGCCACAGCATGGGCGGGCAAATTGTAGCATCTTACCTCGACAAAATGAAATCGAAAGAAATAGAAGGTGCCATTATTTCTTCGGCATGGTTTCGCTTGGCTACGGCTCCATCATCGTGGCAGCTCAAAACCATAAATCTGATTTCTTCTGTTTTGCCCAGCATCACAGTTGGCAGCAAACTCGACCCAAGTTACATATCAAGTGTGCAGAACGAAGTGGAATTGTACCAAAAAGACCCATTGGTTCACGATAAGATTTCACTGGGATTATTTAATAGTTTATACAAAAATGGATTGCATTTGTTGCAGCAGGCCCAAAAAGTAAATATCCCTGTGTTAGTTTGTCATGGTGACAAAGATAAAATTACCTCGCCGGAAGGTAGCCAGCAATATGCAACCAGGATTGGGGGAAAAGCTAAACTTCAAATTTGGAAGGGTGCATTTCATGAAGCGCATCATGATTTTGACAAGGACAAGGTGATAAAATATTATGTGGATTGGGTACTGGATAAATTGTGAACTATCGTTGGTAATCCGATACAAGAATAATTGATACTCCCTAGATAATTGGGTTATTTTAGTTACTTAATACCTATATTTATATCAAGATCAATTAATAGAAACCACAACCAATTTAAGCCATGAACGACCAAAGCATTCAATTACCCATAGAAAGTGGCCAACTCAACGAATCAATAAAGCATAAATTTAACCGCATTCAAAAGCAGGAGATTTTTAAAATTTCCAATCTGAAATATTTTAATCTTCTTACAAAAAGGGAGTTACAAATATTAGTGCTTATCTCTAACGATTTTAACAATCCTAAAATAGCAGAAATGCTCTTTATTAGTCGATTTACTGTAGAGCAACACAGAAAAAACATTAATAAAAAGCTAGAAGTGAAAAGCCATTTGCAGCTATACCAATATGCATTGGCTTTCAATATAGTCTGAATTCGCAATTAAAATACCCAAGCTTGGGTATTGTATTTTATTCATTAACAGTCGACATTCAATAAATAGTTTTAAACACTCACTATGAACAAAATATACTTACTTCTTTTATGCATTTTAGCGACTACAGCCTGTGGTTTTTTCGATGATAACTTTATAAAACCAATTGTTGAATATGATGAATTAATAATCAATAAATATGGTGTAGCAGAATTCCGGATTAGGAAACAAAAAAACAATATTGATAATATTATTATAATAAAAAATACAGGAATAACAGATATAAATTCATTAGGATTCATACTATATCAATTTGATGACAGTATAAAAATAAATCCTATACCCAAGTTTATTTCTTACCATAAAAAAAACAATGCTCAAACACTCAAATTAAATGATACGATTTCACTTAAGCTCGGTAATACCCTCCCAATATTTCTTAACAATGCAAAATTTAAATTAGATATCTTAACCTTGAATGACTCAGAAAATCCTACGAGCGGTTTTTATAAGGGTGAAATAGTATTTACCCGAAGTGATTCATTGAACAAATCAATTTCTACTTTTCAGGGTACAATAGATTACTTGGGGAATTTATTTTTTGTACTCGACAATGAGGAAATCACAGAAGTAATTGATGGAAAAGTTTCTCAAAGTGGAAAACTAAATGCCATTGGTCGTGGAGAAAAATTTACAAATAAGTGGGAAATAACCACAGATCCTGATATAGGCATCCAAAATGATAGTTTGCTAATTGAATCAGAATTTAAGCCTACAGCTGCGACAGACTCTTCATATTCTGCTGCGATACGTGCAGCAAAGATTTTATAGTAAAAACGAACTTGACAATTTAAGGCCATGTATAGGTAGTAAAGCTAAAGACAAAAAATAAAATTAACCTGACCAACCATGAAAAAAAATACATCTCTTTTACTTCTCCTCATCAGCATAATCTGCTTAAGTAATCAATTAAATGCGCAAGACAGAAAATATCCTGTAGAGCTTCCTACCTTTAATTTTTTATCTCATCAGTACACTATAGGCGCTGAGATTACCGCCTATGAGCAATACAAAATCACATTGAAAGATTCTGTAGGATCAGGCAAGGTAATATCATTATCACCATTTACAATTGACAAATTTAAGAAAGCTATAAAAGCCGAATTTAAACAACTCACAGATAGTGACATTTATAATAAGTACATCACAAATGATAGTGCAAAGACAGATATTGAACTCAATAAAATTTTCTTTGCTTTTAAAGCCGCTGACATTGCCATTGAGGATTTGGATAGCGCTCCTGAAGCAATGAAACTCTACTTTAAAGATGATGTCTGGGTATGGAAAGCTGTTTCAATTCCGAACAAGGAAATAAGGCATATGATAAGAAATATAAGAAATAGTAAGCATCACGATTTTTTACTCCTTATAAAAGATCTTCGAACTGAATTAAAAACAGCAACTGATACTTTTGATATAAGAAGTGACACAACAAAATATTTGCAGCAAGTAAAACCTATCATCAATGAATTGACGTTAAATAAAATTGAAAAATCAGGAAACACACCTAATAATGAAGAATTCAGAAAAATCAAATCTGCAATCAATGATTTAGCAGAAAATACTCCCAAAATTCATGACCTTAAAGTCATCACACATAACATAGATATCATATTAAATAAAGCTGTCATCAATGACCCCATCAATGATTGGTATTTCTACAAGGTTAATATATTTAGTAAAAGACGATACATTTACCAAGGCAATAGATACAAAAGGAGAAAAACCAAAAAACTACTTAAAAAGCAATGGGTTGATCGAGAGTATGGGAAGAAAATCACTGAGTACAATGAGGAATATGAAAAGAATTTAAGTATTAAAAGTAAATATTATGAAAGTAAAAAATCGCTGGATATAGAAACAAATAAGTTGGATGACACCACAATTAAAGATCTACAACTAAAAGAAAAAATAAATGTTGAAATAGTGTCGTTAAATGAAGCAATTGAAGAAATAAACGATAAAATTGAAGAAGTAAATAAGAAATACTTGAATAATGATAGTACTTACAAGTCCTTAACTAAACCTTTTAAGGCTTTGGAGTTTATAAAAAATGATGGTGACAATAAAAAAACCATAAACAATCTAAATCAGTTTAAGATTGAAAATCCAATTACCTACAATCTTCTTGAAATTATTAAAAAGAATATTGACTCGGCCAATAGAGCTTTGTCAATTATCGAGCCAGATAGTGATCGACCAAGTAATGATAAAAATCCAGATCCGTTAGTAAAATATCTAGATGAGATAAGCGATCAATTAAAAAAATTCAATCCGATTTTTGATGACCTGAATAAAAAGGGAAATGGCCTATCGAAAAATTTATTAACATATAATAATGAGATTGAAAAGTTAGAAGCATTAAACAAAAAAGACACAATAAAACTAAAAAGTATTAAACAAGAATTAGAATCATTTCAAAACATTCACAATACCAACATAAAAAATCTAATCCAATCTATCAATAAACTATTATCCATTAAAATACAATTTCCAAAAATCGAATTAAAAATCAACGAAATTGAATTGGAAATCAATGATGGGTTTATTGAAAACATTAGTGTAATCGGAGACATTGCTGTTTTAAAAGAAGTTAATGTCTTGAATGATAAATTAACTATCGACAATCCCTTAAAGGATGAAAACAATTATAATTCGAGAAAAATAAAATTTGAAAACTATGTGCCTATTGGTTTTTCCAGGAGACAGGATTTCAGAAATTTTAATCATCAATATTTGTTCGGGGAATTGCAGATAAAAAATGAAATCTTAATTTATAAACTCAACCTTTCAGAAATATTTCCACTTATCAACGAAAAACTCGCTGTTGACAGACGTGACTATAGTCCAAAAAACCAATATGTGTCCATAGACCCAAAAAACAGCATAAACAAATTCATCTCATTAAAAAAAGAAACTACAGCCAAGTTATTTGAAGCAAAAGTATATAGCGATTTTGTAGGTTTCGATGAGGCTAATCCAAATGGTCTTATCCAAACAGAAATTCATAAATATATTCCAATTGATACAAAAAGGCATGCTTTTAAAAAAACTTGGTGGAATTGGTTTAATTATGGTTTCTTTGGCTATATGGAACCTTTTGTAGTAATTTCAAAAATTGAAAACAATTCTAAAAACTTAAAGATATCTACTATTGACAGGTTTGTTAATGGCAATTACTCACCTATTAAATATGCTTCTACGCTAGAGATTAAAAGGCGCGAATCATTCAGGACAGGATTTACTTTTAATGCCATAACTCTTGATTTTCCAAGAATAAGATCAACTTTTCTTTTCAATCTGGCATTCTCTTACGGAATAACTCCAGCCGAATACTCTATAAAAACATTTGAAAACAATAAGTTGATTGTTAGTGATGCATTGGATGAATTTAAGATTAATACATACACTGTAACAGGACCCGAGATAATATGGGAGATACGATCTGATGAAAGATACGGATTTAATATCGTTGCACGCATGGATTGGTATTGGGCACGTAGCAATCGTTTTATTCAAGTCTCCAATGAAGAAGCATTTGAAGAAACACGTGATATAGGTGCAGATCCAAATAGGCTGAATAGCATAGAATTAAATGGCTTTCTAAAAACTTCAGACACATCCAGCGGAAGGTTGTTTTTCAGATATAGGTTTAATTGGCAAAAAAATTATTGGAAAACAGGATTTAATCAACTTCAAGTAGGTTACTCTTTCTATATCCTGAAAAGATCAGAGAGTTAAAAATATTTTAAGTCAATTCCTGAACAGTCATTTTTGCCTTAATCGCCAGGCTGATCTGCATGGCCAACTCCCCTTCTTCCGGGGTGATAATTCGACCACCGATAAGTTGATCATTCTCTGAGTTTCTAATTAATTTGATAAATCGCCATGCAATCGAGCCAACCACCTGCCAGTCTGTTACCTTCAAGGTTAAGAAGAAGGGCTATTATTTTCAGCTTTTCCTTCTACTCTTTAGCTTTTACCCTTTTTCTCATAGCTCACAGCTTACACTTATGGGAGATACTACTTGGACTCTGCAACGATTCCGCATTACATATCAACCTAAAATCACCGGGATAGTTTCTAACATTTCAATATTTCCATTTATTTGCCAACGTCACTAATGACTGCATTACCGGTACCTCCACCAAAACCCCAACCACCGTTACCAAAACAGCAGGTGATTGCAAGTCAAATAGCGCGATGGCCACAGCAACGGCAAGTTCGAAGAAGTTGTAGTGCCAATCATAGCTGTGGGAGAAAAGACATTGTGAGGAAGCTTCAATTTACGGCCTCCAAACCATGCCACAAAAAAGATGAAGTAGGTCTGAATAACCACGGGCACAGCGACCAATAGAATAATCAATGGATTTTCAAACAGATAGGTCTTGATAAAGAAAACTTTTGGAAAGTTTGCCGACGCATTGATTATAAAAGTGGTGGTTTTAGTTGGTAGATTATACACATTATAAAATGCTGCTTTAATTTCATCTCGTACCCGGATAAATTCACACCATATTAATACATCAGTTCCGGCGGCGTGAGAAGGATCATAAAAACCAATACATTGACTTACTATACCCATAGCTGGGCAGTTCTCGGTGACGCCCCCACATACCGTGATCACAAAACCTCACATCTCGTTGAGATATTTCTCAACCGGATCGGAGGTATGATTACTGATATCAATGTCGATTTTTTTCATGGCCTCCACGGCTTGCATATTTAGCTTACCCGAGGCTTCTATCCCTTCTGACTTAGCCGTATTCAGGCTAAATAATTGTAAAAATCTATGAACCATTTGGCTACGACAACTATTCCCGATACGAAGAATAAGTATTTTCATAGTTAATCACACGAATAATTTTGAGTATCGAAACTATCGAAGAATGATTGAAGAGATTCCCGGAACTCATCTATCTTCTCAGGGTTAATACAAAATTTGGTTCTCACTCCTTCTGTATATCCAGTAATTAATCCTGCCTCTTTTAGTCCCTTCAAATGCTGATTCACAGTGGTTCTTCCCAGAGGAAGTCCCTCTGAAATGTCTCCGGAAATGCATGACTTGGATTCAGATAAAAATTGTAATATTTATAGCCGGGCCGGATGGGATGGGCCAATACATTGAAGAAAATAGCGTTAGTTAGTAAGCACTTTTTCAAATAATTCAGCCTCTGATCGTGCCATAGAAAAATATATTTACGTCATAATTTTGTATAATGATTTTATAACATAGGATATTAATAAACGGAAAAATTTTATATTCATCAAAATTACAACAACATGAAATTAAATATTGGTATGCAATCGACTATTTTGGATATCGGTTTTTCCCAGGCATTAGTTTTTGTCGTTTTCAGCAAACTGATTAATAATTCGATGTATCCATTTATTGATTATTCTGTAAATTGCATACCTTGATTATATTTTTAAGCTTGAAAAATTGGATCAGTATCTGCTGATGTAATTTGATCTTTCACTCGTATGTTAGATACCACATTATTATTTGGACTTATCTTGTTTTCAGGATTCATCGGTGGTGAACTTGCAAAACTTGTCGGTTTGCCAAAAGTTACCGGATTTATACTTGCCGGGGTTATATTAAATCCCGGTTTTCTCGGTATAGTCCCTGTTGAATTCAATAATAATACAAGTGTGCTAACCAACGTTGCACTATCCTTTATCACATTCTCAGTTGGAGGGACTTTGTTATTCCCAAAAATAAAAAAGTTGGGTAAAGGAATTATTTACATAACCATATTCGAAGCCGAACTGGCTTTTTTGATCACGACCGGTGGGTTGATGACATTTTTCTATTTTATGAATCCATTTCCAGACACTTCCTTATTCGGTTTGTTTTTACCTGCGGCTATTTTATTGGGATCATTGGCCTCTCCAACCGACCCAACAGCTACTCTGGCAGTCAAAACTGAATATAAGGCAAAAGGTTTGGTGATGTCAACTATTATGGGGGTTGCAGCTTTTGACGATGTACTGGGAATAATCAACTATAGTTTGGCAACTGCTATAGCGGTTGCTTTTATTAAAAATGAGCCGCTTGCATTTTCCACCTTAATCGATCCATTAATTACCATCCTATTTTCTATTGGGATTGGAGTTTGTTTTGGCTTACTGCTAAATTTTGTCACTGGACTAGTGAAGAAGGAAGAGGACAGTGTACTACTCGTTATTCTTTCAGGTATATTGTTATTGGCTTTTGGAACAGCCAGTATGATAAAGGCCGATTCACTACTTGCAACAATGGCTGTTGGGGTTGTCGTTGTTAATTTCAATTCCCGGCAAGAGGTCATCTTTAGGGTGCTCGAACGTTATACTGATGAAATTATCTTTACACTTTTTTTTACTATAAGTGGGCTAAAGCTGAACTTTGATTCACTTGGCTCGGGCTATTGGTTGATATTGGCGTTTATTCTTTTCCGATTTACTGGAAAAACTCTGGGCGTATATATAGGAGGAATATTGGCAAATTCATCAAAAAAAGTAAGAAAATATGTCATCGGTGGATTACTCCCTCAGGGAGGAATTGTCGTGGGACTGGCATTGATAATGAATCAAAACCCAATATTTTCACAATTTTCTGACTTCATTCTTAACATAGTCCTTGGGGCAACCATCATTCATGAATTAATCGGACCTATTGTCGCAAAAACATCCTTGAAAAAAGCTGGGGAAATATAATTCAATATTTCTCTCTTTTCATGATCGATTGAATGGCGAATCAGCCAAACGCCACTCCTAAATTTGCAACTCCAGAGATGATTTATAACTTTTTCACGAGTATTGATAACTGCTAAGGTTCTATTTAATTTCAGCTTATTGACCGCAAAGATATCCGTTGATTCCAAAAACAAAGGATATCTATAGTACCTGCGATTATGAAAGGTTGAATTAAAAACTTGTTATAAGCAAACCATTATAAAAAAATAGAATAAATTTCCATTCGAAATAATCAACTAGCACAACAGCTCAACTCCTCCACATCTTTGTTGAAAGTGATTGCCGCTAACTTGATGCCTTCAGACAAGGTGAGGTAAGGGTGGAACATTTCAGCCAATTCCTGAACAGTCATATTTGCCTTAATGGCAAGACTGATTTGCATAGCCAATTCCCCTCCTTCCGGAGCTATAATTCTACCACCTATAAGTTGATCATTCTCTGAGTTTCTAATCAATTTGATAAATCCCCTGGTATCCAGTGCGGCTTGAGCCCTTGGGATTTCACTCAAAGGCATGACGCTGGTCTCATATGGGATTTTGGCCATTTCTGCTTCCTGCTCATCCATGCCGGCACCTGCCACCTGCGGATCTGTAAAAACTACCCAGGGAAGTCCTTTATAATCCACCTGATCTCCTGTACTTTTAAAAGCATTCAACATTGCGACTTTACCTTCTTTTGCCGCTGTGTAAACAAATGCCGGTGTATTGGTGACATCCCCAGCAGCATAGATATGATCAACATTGGTCTCTTGTTGATTATTCACAATGATGCGTCCTCTTTCATCAAGATCAACCCCGGTATTCTCAATTGCCATACTAGCTGTATTGGGCTTTGTTCCCGAAGCCACCAAAATATGGGTAGCTTCAAACTGGCCCTCGTTTGTAAATGCTTTCACAATCTCCCCGTTCCGTTCAAATTTTTCGATACGCACATCGGTATGAATGTCCATACCTTCACTTTCGAATTGAGTGGTTAACTCATCGGTAATATCAACAGCCTGGGTACGCAGTATTCTTTCTGAACGATGAAGAAAAGTTACTTTAGTGCCAAAGCGATGGTATGCCTGTGCAATCTCCAGTGCAATATATCCTGCGCCAATTACGATCAGGCTCTTTGGCAATTCTTCCAAATTAAATATACTTTCATTGGTTAAATAGCCTACTATATCCAAGCCCATAATTTCAGGTATTTTAGTAGTAGCACCTGTGGCCAGTAAAAATTTCATCCCCTTGTATTGTTTGGTATTTACCTCAATGGTTTTAGAATCAACAAATTTTGCCCATCCTTCCAGAACATCTACGGTGTCCAGTTTGTCCACTACATCAAGATATTTTTTCTTTTGTAAAGCGGCGACCAATTCCTTTTTCTGTTTAATAATGGCACTATAGTCTATTTTCGGAATAGTTGATGAAACTCCATGAAACGGAGAATACTTTGCTCTATGGGTTTGTTCGGCATTTCTGATAAGAAATTTTGAAGGCACACAACCTACATTTACACATGTGCCCCCCATATCCAATCCTGCATTGACCATAAGGACAGACAGTCCCATGTCTGCGGCAGTAGCTGAAGCCGAGAAAGCTGCGGAACCACCCCCGATAATAATCAGGTCGTATTGACCACCGGCAACGGAATCATTTGCTTTATCCATGGTACTTTTATCAGATTTACCATTTCTTGAAATCTCGGTCATTTTATAATTGGTTTTATTGTGAATGGCATCTTTTATTTTCTCAGAAGATACTGGTGTGGTGTGGGGTCAATTGAAACATGCCTTTTCCATTAATAAAGTTGTTGAAGAGGAAATAAGAAGGACAACAATTGTTGTTTATAGAGAATATATTTGCTTAGTTTTCATGATATTTAAGATTAAATTTTTCCATCTTTAATTAGTTGCTTCTTGCTTTCGCTTATCTGTGATTGAAGCTGCTATCCCGGGATTAGTAACTGTATAACCCGTTGAATTGATGGCTTGTATGATGGCTTCTTTATTGGTTATTGCATCATTAAATTTTACTGTAGCCACACCTTCATCATAGGAAGCATCTGCTTCGACTACACCATCTACCTTATTTAAAGCATATTTGATTCCTTCTTCACAACCGGTACAAGTCATACCCTTGACATTCAGTTCCAATTCTATCAATGGTTTCATAGAGGCTGCTTCGCTTAAGTTTAGTGTCACGGACGCCAATTCAGATTTTGTTATGGTATATCCGGTAGCATCTACAGCTTTTATAACTTCTTCCTGAGTGGTTTGGGAGTTGTCATATACAATGGAAGCTGTGCCACTTTCATAACTGGAAACAGCCTTGAGTACGCCGGGTAATTCCAAAGCGGCATGTTTTATGTGCTCTTCACATCCGGTGCAAGTCATACCTTTGATATCAAAATTTATTTGCTGGATATTTGACATTTTTATGCTTGTAGTAATTTTTCGGCTGCTATCAGAATAGAAAATGTGAGAATAGCTTGGAAAAGCCAGCAATGCCAGACCTACGATTGTAACAACCCCCAAAAACATCTTTGACTGCATAAAGGGCTCTTTTCCATCATCTTCGCAATCACAATCGATTTCCTCAGCTTTAATTGGTTTAAGTTTTTGATACCAGGCAAATCCTAATACACCAAGTGTCAAAGCAATCATATATGGACGAAAAGGTTCCATCCATGAAAAGGAAGCAGCCACACCGCCGACTCCTGAAATAAGCGCTAATACTGGTGTAATACAGCAAAGTGAGGCGGTAAAAGCAACGAGCAAGCCTGCTTTCACTGCTTTTGAACTTGAATTTTGATTTGATTTATTTAAAGAATCCATGTTAAATAATGATTAATTTTCGATTTGAATAGTATCGGGTACCACAATTTTTTCGAGTATTGGAATTAACGTTTTTGTTTTTTCGTTGATAAGGGAATAAAATATGGTCTGACCTATTTTTTTGTCAGAGACCAATCCACCGTCCTTGAGTTTTCTCAAATGCTGAGAAACAGCAGATACGGTAATTCCCAATACATCACTCAAGTCGCAGGGGCACATTTCGTCCTCTTTGAACAAGAGAAAAAGAATTTTCAATCTTACTTCATTACCCGAAAGGTTGAGTATCTTAGATAACCTGGAAATGGGCTTCTGTACTTTTTCGAGTTCTTCTTTGCAAGAATTAATTTGAATTTCATCTGCAAATACCCGGATACATGAATTAGTTTTACTCATAATTAAATGTTTTAGCGATTACTTAAATACAACGCAAAGGAATGGAATAATGTTTTAATATTTTAGTGAATGCTAAAGTAAAACAAGTCTGTAAAAAGACAGAAGAATCAGGTAAATCTATCTGCTCTAAGTGTATCAGCTAGTTTTAGCCCTTTGACTTGTAGCTCCATAGTCCCCGCACTTGTTGCGGGGCCTGTCTGCAAATTTCAAAAGCCAAAATAACTCAGACCAATCTAGCAAAAAGGAACAGCCTGATTCTTCGTGTTCATGGGTATTTAAGGCTTTTTCAAAAAATTATATCTTTTCAAATAGCCAACAGATGCCGCAACAGGTGCGGCAAGACGAGGTAGCTGGTAGTCAGGCAAGACGAGATAGCAGGGGATTCTGCAATTACTTCACTTCAATATTATATTCCTCATCAAAAACAGTGATAAATAATGGATAGTTAGCCCCAAGTTTGTTATACGCAGCTGACTTTTGATCAAGTCTGTTTTTGGTGACTTTTACCAAAAGTGTTAATAGTTCTTTGTTAAGTGGTGTATAAGATAGAGTGAATGTCCTTGACTCTCCCGGAGTCAAATTATTGTCAGATATTTTTTTTGCTTCAGGGTGCCATTCCCATTTTTCACCGATCCTATCTGTTTGTGTTGAAACTATTTCTCCCCTTTCATTTTTCAATTCGAAAGAGATAATGAAAAACCTCTCCGGATCTCCAGTAGGTACATTATGTCCTGCAAACTCGTTTTTAAGCGTGAGATTAAAATCAATTTCTTCATTTACTGTATAAGAATTATTGATGTTAGACATGGTAAATGACAACCCGATCAATCCTTTGGCATCAACAGAATCGAACTTTGGAATACCTGAACCTGCAAAAAAATGTAAGTGACTTAATCGTTCGCCATATCCGGCAACGATCTCACGCGTTATCGACTCCATATGGCAGCTCTTGCAATTCTTTTTCCCGTAATAAGGTCCTGATTTCCATTCATCACCAGTTTCAAATGTGCATGCCAATGTCGGCGTAAGAACAGCGACAGCATTGTGGCAGGCGATGCAGAGACCTTCAGACAAGTGAACAGTATCTTTTACTGTCTTATGCGGTGCTTTGCTTGTTCCTGTCGGTCCGATGATCACATTATTTCTCACATGACAACTGGCACAGGTAATTCCTTCCTGCTGAAGGTTTTTATCAAAACGAGGATTTTTTTCTTTTACCGGTTGATAAATATCTCCATCAATCAATCCTTTTATTAAATATTCTTGTTGGTTCTGCAATGGGATATGACAATTGATACACATGAAAGGGCTTGACTCTTTCTTCAATTCGGCTTGAAACTGCAAGTCAACCCATGCTTTTGCATGTGTAGAAATTTTCCATTCTTCATAATGCTTTACATGGCAAACTCCACATTGCTCAGCACTTAATGAGGTCAGTCCTTGTGGAACATCCTGGTTTGGAATGGCAAATTCCCAACTTTCAGTCAATGGTAGCATATTACCTTTTGGATTCTCATTTTTATTGCTTTCCTGCCGGCACTGTATCATGACTACTACAATTCCAAAAACGATAATTGATAATATTGTAATATTTTTTTTCATTATAAACTGTAGTGTTTAATTGTAATAGCGCACTTCAAATTGCCAGCAAAGGCTCTACTTCATTTTTGTTCTCCTTGTGTGCTAATTTCTTCTATTTACAAATAAATTTATTAACAAGATTTATGATATAAGGTTCATTATCAAATAGCATTGATTCTATTGCCACACACAACTTCTAAATGTAAAAATCAATTTTGAATTTCCAGACAGTACACAATTGGTAAAAAAAAGCTCTGAGAAAGTGAATAAAATGCCATGGCCAGGAATAGTTAACCCCTATTATTCATGCGCAATATACGATACAGAAAACAAGGGATTGATTATTTGATATTTAGCTCTTAAAACTTTAAATAAAAAATATCCCAAAAATGGGGAACAAGTTTTCCATAATAATTAAATCAATTCCCTGCCTCGTCCGGTAGGTGGGCTTGTCCATCAGCCTGCCTCGCCAAGGCGGGTATTTTAGCATTTCAATAATTATCTCCCGAATTATTCGGGTTAATACACTATTTGCTGGTCAAATCAATCGATGTAGCTAAAGCTATTACCCTCCCTTCACTTCCAACTGCATTATAAAAATGATAAACAATTCCGTTCCATTTTACTACCCATGGTTTATGGGCATATTTTTTATCATAATCTTCAGATGGAGTCACTAAATCATTTCCTTGCCATGTTGTCCAATTTACTAAATCATAGGAACATGCAAATTTTTCTGAAGCATCAACGATGTCAGGTTTCCAAAATGCAGCAAAATAGAATAACACATAAATATCATCTATCTTAGTTATTTGAGCGTCACCGCAAATTGTGCCTCTTCGATTCTTTGAGATTATGGGTTCGTGCCCTAATCGTTTCCATGAAATCATATCATTAGAAACAGCCATTCCAATACTTTCATACTTTGCTGTATCACCTTTGGCATTATAATACATTATAAAAGGATATCCTGTTTTATTGTCTTCATCATGGATTATCAGGCTTTTATAAATTGTATAGTTTTCAAACCACCTCGCATCTTTATCTCTGGATGATAGAACTGGTTCCTTCATCCTTTCCCATTCTTTTGCCTGGGTTAAATCATCTGTTTTTGCTATACCCACACTTAGTCTTCCTGCCTCATATCCTTGGGTCGAACCTCCCAAATATGACATCCAATATTTTTCCTGATATTTTTCAGGTTCATAACTACCTCCCCATTTAATATTTACCAAAGATACGTATCCTGCTTTTTGGTTGGCATCCCATTCACCATCAGTAAAGGACATGACTTTACCTAATATTTCCCAGTCAAGCAAATTGCCACTCTTTGCCAGCCAGGTTTCATATCCTTGCCCATCGAACAATATATAAGTCATATACCAGGCGTCTTGTTTCCTGAAAATTGTTGGGCTATCAATCATTTTCGTTGAATCAGGATGTTTGAAAACAACCCCATATTTGTAGGGGGTTTTAATTTCATCGTAAATATTTTCCATTATTTCCTGTGGAACGACTTTTCGTTCCTGATCAGTGGAATTGACTTGACAGGAAAAAATTATCAGCCCATGAATAACTATTAATACTGTATTCTTCATGATTACTCATTTTGTAGTTACACTTTCTGTATTTGTTCAGTTTTCTTTCATCTTTCCTTCCTGATTATTGCAATTCTAATTTGTAATATGGATATAAAAAAGCACTAAAACCCATGAGAGATCAATGCTTTTACAACTGATCCAAAATGATTCCATTTTATCCAGCGCTTGCCAATGCTTGGGAAGAGGATCACGTATCTACAAATCAATTGTATAAATATCGATGCTGGAAAAATTAGAACAATTTCAAGTAAATAATTCGGGAATTTACGCTAATTGTATTTTCTTTTATACTTCTAATTTCTATTTATGACAAAATACATACTTAACGATCAAATTGTAGATCATGACCATGCCAGGGTACACGTAACTGACCTTGCGTTACTCAGGGCTTATGGTGTTTTTGACTTTTTTAGACTGGTAAATCTAACACCTCTCTTTATCGACGACCATATCGATAGATTTTTCAATTCTGCTCAAACGCTCAGACTAACGTGCCCTTTAGGCAAGGCTCAGTTAAAAACATTGATACTAAAACTTATTTCGATTAACAGTATTAAAAATTCCGGAATTCGTATGGTGCTTACCGGAGGAGAATCACACAATGGGTATGCTATTGGTTCGCCAACGCTGTTTGTAATCAATGAACCAATTAACCCATTACCTGAA
Organism: uncultured Roseivirgaceae bacterium; assembly: GCA_964507705.1. Classification (GTDB taxonomy): domain Bacteria; phylum Bacteroidota; class Bacteroidia; order Cytophagales; family Cyclobacteriaceae; genus JAAUQL01. The sequence continues at coordinate 17,828 of CAZDRA010000048.1, forward strand.
AGTCATTTTGAAAAGGGAATTAAACTGATCAGCTATAATTTCAGGAGGGATCTTCCTGAGGTAAAGTCCATCAATTACTTGGTAGGCATTTATAATATGCCAAAAATCCAGGAAGCGGGAGCTACTGATTTACTTTTCTATTGGAACAACAAAATATCCGAATCGACACGCAGCAACTTTTTTATTGTTGACCAAAATGATAAAATAATTACCGCAAAAAAAGGAATATTAAAAGGCATAAGCAGGCAACACGTTTTGGAAGTTGCCAAGCAAAAATTTACTGTAGAAGAACGTGATCTTTTTGTGCAGGAATTGACAACCGCAAAAGAAGCCTTCATCACCGGAACTACCAAGAAAGTAATGCCCGTTTATCAAGTTGATGACCTCATTATCGGAGATGGAAGCCGAGGTAAAGTTACGCTTGAATTGCAAAAAATGTTTGATCAATATATAGGAGACCTCTAATCAAAAAGATGGATAAATATCCAGTATTTGTCTAAACCAATTCTGATAGCTCAAGCCAGCGAAATTCTTTTTCTTCAATCGTCTTAGTCAACTGTGCAATTTCTTTTGACCAGGTTGTCAATTCTTCATGGTTGCCAGATCCGGAATTTAGCTTTTCCGTTATCTCATTTCTCTTTGTTTCTAAGTCTGAAATTTTAAGCTCCAATGACTCAAATTCTTTTTTTTCTTTGTGCCTCAGCTTTCTCTTTTCTTGCGTTTTTGTATCTATTGGCTTCTTTTCTTTTTCTTTCTTTTTTTTCTTTTCTCCACTCTTTATCAATTTTTCCTGATGGTTTCTGAAATCAGAATAATTGCCTGGGAAATCAGTGACTTTACTATCACCTTTGAGTACAAAAAGGTGATTGGTAAGCTTGTCCATAAAGTACCGATCGTGCGAAACAACAATAATTGTCCCTTCAAAATTCAATAAATAATCCTCAAGAACATTCATCGTGAGAATGTCCAAATCATTGGTTGGCTCATCGAGAATCAAAAAATTTGGTGCCTGGATCAACACCCTGAGTAGCTGCAGCCTTCTTTTTTCACCGCCGCTTAGCTTAGATACTGGCGTCATGTGTGTATCGTGAGGAAAAAGAAAGTGATTTAAAAATTGTGCCGCAGTAATGGTCGCACCGTCTGAAAGCACAACAACTTCCGCTACCTCTTTTACAATATCTATTACTTTGGTCTCTTCAGGATAAGAGATCTCTTCTTGTTTATAATACCCGAATTGTGTTGTTTCTCCCAGCACCACTTCGCCATCATCAGGGTTCTGTAAGCCGGTAATAATATTCAAAAGCGTAGTTTTGCCAGCTCCATTTTTACCTACAATTCCTATGCGGTCGTTCTTTTTAAAAATGTATGAAAAATCATGAAAAAGATTTTCCTTTCCGTAGGATTTTGCGAGGTGGTTAATTTCCAAAATCTTTTTCCCCTGTCTTTTGGTATTTATCCTCAAGGTCAATGCATCTTCCTGAAGGTTTTTGGATGCTTTTTCCTGAAGCTCATGTGCAGCATCAATTCTATATTTAGCTTTTGTTCCTCTGGCTTTTGGCATCCTTCGCAGCCATTCCAATTCTTTAACAAAGAGATTCTTTGCTTTAGAAACTTCCGAAAATTCCCTGGATCTTCTTTCAGCTTTCTTTTCCAGATAGTAGGCATAGCTACCCTTATAGGTATAGATAGTTTGATCGTCTATTTCAATGATTTCATTGGTCACTTCTTCAAGAAAATATCTATCGTGTGTTACCAATAGCAAAGACATGGCCTGTGTAGAAAGGTATTTTTCGAGCCATTCTATCACATCGATATCGAGGTGATTTGTTGGTTCATCGAGAATTAAAAAATCTGGTTTTTCTACCAATGTGGCAGCCAGGGCAACCCTTTTCCGCTGTCCACCCGAAAGTTCATCGACATAAACTTCAAAATCATGAATGCCTAATTTTCCCAGTATTTGCTTTATCTGCGACTCGAAGTCCCAGGCAGATAGCGCATCCATTTTGTTGATTATTATTTCGAACTTTTTGTCAGAGATGTTGCTTTTGTTTCCATCGATATATTGCTCGTATTCACTTATTGTAGTAAGCAATTCATTGTCCTGATTGAAAATATAATCCTTTATAGTGAGATGATTTTCGAATTTCGGATTTTGAGGAAGGAAACTAACTTTTATGCCTTTTCTAAAAACTACATTCCCGGTATCGGGCGATTCTAAGCTCGCAATTATTTTTAATAGTGTAGATTTTCCACTGCCATTTTTACCAACAAGCGCCACCTTTTGGCCTTGCTCTATTCCGAAAGTTATATTATCAAAAAGTGGTTGCTCGTGAAAACTCTTTGAAAGTTGCTCTACTGAAAGATAATTCATTTTTTGCTTTTCTCTTCATTTGATTGATCGTCAGTTATCTTTCCCCATAAATCTTTTATGACTGACTTAACTTCTTTTGCTGTATTTTTTACTAATTTTTCAGCCTTCTCGATGGATTCCTTATTGTCTTCTCTTATCTTTTTAAACTCTTCATTGACCTGATCTCTGGATCTTTTCAGTTCTTCGATACGAATATTAATTTCCTTCTTTACGTCATCTTTTGATATATCTGATTGCTCCAACAACTCATCAATTTTATTGGATATATCATTTATTATCTTTTTTGCTTTGGATTCTTGCTCTTTCATGACCGTATGTATTTATTGGCAAATGTAAATATTATAATGTATCATTTTGTGATAATATTGATAATCTCATATCAGAATATATCTTACTATATTTGCCAATAAATATATTATTGTGAAAAAAATCATCACTCATTCTTTACTTATCGTATTGTTAATATTTTTTACCTCCTGCGCTTCGACCAAGGTAAAAAAAAGAAGCCAACCAAAAAGAGGACCTATTCCGTGTCCTGTAAAAGATTGCTAACATAAAAACTGGCAATTAGCCCAGGTGGTTTTTCATGGGCATTATCATAACTATTATACAAACTATACCTACTTTTGGGTGCTAGTTTAATATCGAATTTTATATTACTATGAAAAATTTTGTAATTGCCATTGATGGAAATTCGGCTTGTGGCAAGAGTTCTACGGCTAAAGCAATAGCCAAAAAAATGGAATTTATTTATATCGACACTGGAGCCATGTACCGGGCTGTAACATTATTTTTCATCAAACATAATATTGATTTAAAAAACGCTTTGGATGTAGCGTCTGCACTCAAGCAAGTAGATATTTCTTTTGAGTATAATATTGAAACCGGCAAAAATGAAACATTTCTCAATGGTAGAAATGTTGAACAACAGATTAGGCAGATGGAAGTGTCAAATATGGTGAGCCCTGTTAGTGAAAATTCCAGTGTACGCAAAAAACTGGTAGAACAGCAAAGAAGACTTGGAAGGGGCAGAGGTGTAGTAATGGATGGAAGAGACATTGGCACTGTTGTATTCCCAAATGCGGAGTTGAAAATATTTATGACAGCTGACCTGAAAGTCAGGGCTTCGCGAAGGCAAAAAGAGCTACTGGAAGAAGGGACTAGTATTTCACTTGAAAAAATGATAGGAAATTTGGAGGGCAGAGATATTTTAGACTCTTCAAGGGCCGATAGTCCTTTGAAAAAAGCTGACGATGCATATGAGATAGATACAAGTAATTTGACTTTTGATGAGCAAGTGGATCAAATTCTTGATTTAATAAAAACAAAAATTAAATAGTATGAAGGTTACAATTGATGAGCTTTCAGGTTATTGCTTTGGCGTTGAATATGCAATTCAGATCGCCGAAGATGAAATGAATCAAGGAAAAGAATTATATTGTCTTGGCGATATTGTGCACAATGATATGGAGGTACAACGCCTATACAAGAAAGGATTGAGGATTATTGACCATGAGAAATTGAAAGGCTTACGTGATTGTAAGGTATTGATCAGGGCCCATGGAGAACCTCCTGCCACATATGCTATTGCACTTAAAAACAACATAGAACTCGTTGATGCTTCATGCCCGGTGGTACTGAAGTTACAATATCGTGTAAAACACGCTTATGATAAAATGCAAAAAGGTGATGGGCAGGTTGTAATTTATGGGAAAAACGGGCATGCCGAAGTAATAGGACTTGCAGGGCAAACCAACAACAACGCCATAATAATTACTGAAGAAAGTGATCTGGATAAAATTGATTTTTCGAAGCCGGCAGCATTTTTTAGTCAAACCACCAAAAGCACCAAAGGATTTTATGATTTAAAGGATAAAATCAAAAAACAGTTTGATGAAAACCCCAACATAGATACAGAAAATTCCTTTGAGGCTCATGACAGTATTTGCAGGCAAGTTTCCAATAGAGAGCCAAATATGAAAATTTTCGCTAATCAACATGATGTTGTGTTATTTGTAAGTGGAAAAAAAAGCTCTAATGGAAAAGCATTATATAAAGTTTGCAAAGATTTTAATGATCGAAGTTACTTTATAGAAAACAGTTCTGAGGTTGATTTTGAATGGTTTCAAGAGAATGATTCTGTTGGTATTTGTGGTGCTACTTCTACGCCTATGTGGTTGATGCAAGATATAGCGAAAAACATCTTAGAATCGGTTAATAATCCTGCCGATATTGATTGAATTTTCTTGTAAATATATTTGCTAAAAAGAAGCCACAAAGAACTTTGATTAATTAAAATTTGGTTAGTTTTGCGCTTTAAAAAATTGAATATTAATTCACTTCTTAAATGTCACATACCATAAAGCTTAAAAAGGGGTTTGATATAAACCTGAAAGGGAAAGCGAAAAAGAAAATTGCAGAATGTGACCAGCCCGAAACTTTTGCTCTAAAACCTACAGATTTTATTGGCATTCAACGACCCAAAGTTATGGTTAGCGAAGGCGATACAGTAAAAGCAGGAACTCCGCTTCTCTATTGTAACCTAATGGAAGAGGTAAAATACTGTTCACCGGTTAGTGGAGAGGTTGTAGAAATAAAAAGAGGAGAGAAAAGAAAACTGCTGGAGATCAAAATTCTTGCTGATAAACAAATAGTATCAGAAGATTACAAAAAAAATTCAATCACTGAAATTGCCAACATCGAGAAAAAGGAAGCCATTGATTTGATGTTGAACAGTGGAGTTTGGCCAAATATCATTCAGCGGCCATACGGTGTAGTTGCCAATCCTGCAGACACACCTAAAGCCATTTTTATATCCACATTTGACACACACCCCTTGTCTTCTGATTTAGACTTTTGTCTTCAAGGCGAAGAAAACTTTTTCCAAGCTGGCATCGACATTCTGGCTAAATTGACAAGCGGGAAGGTCAATATAGGATTAGATGGAGATGCAGAGATATCGCAAGTATTTTCGCATGTAAAAAATGCGGAATTACATAAATTCAGTGGAAAGCACCCGGCGGGAAATGTCGGTGTACAAATTCATCATATTAATCCAATTGGAAAAGGTGATTTGATCTGGACAGTCAGCCCATTTGGCGTTGCTCAGATAGGTAAATTATTTATTGAAGGAAAATACGATGCCTCAAAAATTATTTCGCTGTCAGGCTCTGAAGTTAAAAATCCTCAGTATTACAAGACATTTACCGGAGCATGCATTAATAAAATTATCAGTAATAATATTAGTGATAATGAAGTGAGATTTGTGAGTGGGAATGTACTGACCGGTGAAAAAATAAAATCTGAAGGCTATATGGGTTTTTATGATAATCAAGTTACTGTAATCCCAGAGGGGCGACACAGTGAGTTTTTTGGCTATATTTTACCTACAACAAAAAAACTAAGTTTTCACAGGGCATTTGGTCTTCTTTGTTCCCTTAATGGGAAAAATAAAGAGTATGTCATTGACACCAATACAAAGGGTGAGCCAAGAGCTTTTGTGCAAACAGGTGTTTTTGAAAAAGTGACCCCGATGGACATCTTGCCCACTTATCTGATCAAAGCTATTATGGCCGAAGATTATGATGAAATGGAAAGCCTGGGGATTTATGAGATGATAGAAGAAGATATTGCTTTATGCGAATTTATAGATGTATCTAAGCACCACCTTCAAAAGATATTAAGAGAAGGACTGGATTTAATAAAAAATAGTTAGTAGTAAATGAAGATTATTAAAGACGTATTCGATAAGTATAAACCTCTATTTGAACAGGGAGGAAAGCTCGAAAAACTCATGCCGGTATTTGAGAGTTTTGAAACACTTTTCTTTGTTCCCAATGAGGTTACGCTGCCAAAAGGAGTGCAAATCAGAGATGCCATTGATTTGAAAAGAATGATGTTGACCGTGATCATTTCCATGGTTCCGTGCTTGCTATTTGGCATGTGGAATGTAGGTTACCAACATTCATTGGCTACTGGTATGGAAATGGACTTTGTCCAACAACTGATATTTGGTGCCATGGTAGTCTTACCAATAGTTGCCGTTTCTTATGGCACAGGTCTTGGCGTAGAATTTATCTTTGCAATCAAAAAAGGACATGCATTGAATGAAGGATTCCTGGTTTCTGGCATGCTTATACCCTTGGTTTTACCTCCTACTATACCACTTTGGCAAGTAGCCATGGCAACAATATTTGCTGTGCTTATTGGAAAAGAAGTTTTTGGTGGCACAGGGATGAATATTTTAAATGTTGCCCTTACTGCAAGAGCATTTTTATATTTTGCTTACCCTTCACAAATATCAGGAGATGTATGGACATTTATTGGCGACAAGACACCAATAGATGGATATACCGGAGGAACTTCACTTGCCATTGCAAATGAAGCCTCAGTGAATTCAGGTGCAGTGGTAGATGCCCTGGCAAATTCCAATACTGCCTTGAGTGCCGATTTCTTTAGTTTCTCAAATTTGTTTTTCGGATTTATACCCGGATCCATCGGTGAAACATCCATGCTGATGGTGTTAATTGGCGCCGCAATTTTGGTGTTAACTGGAGTTGGCAGTTGGAAAATAATAGTAAGTGTATTTGGAGGTGCCTACCTTACAGGATTGTTATTCAATGCTTTAGGCGCAAATGAATTTATGCTTATGCCAGCTCATTATCATCTTGTAATTGGTGGACTGGCTTTTGGAGCGGTCTTTATGGCTACCGATCCAGTAACTGCAACCCAAACAGAAAAAGGGAAATGGATTTATGGAATATTGATTGGCGTATTGACAATTATCATCAGGGTATTTAACCCGGCATATCCGGAAGGTATCATGCTGGCAATTCTATTGATGAATGTCTTTGCTCCACTAATTGATTTTTATGTAATTAAAGGTAATAAACAAAGGAGGATTCAACGTGCAACAGTCTAATACTTATATAATAGTTTTTTCAGCAATACTTACCATTGTACTTGGTGGAATGCTATCTGTGGCCAATCAAGGATTGAAGCCCAGACAACAAAAATCTATAGAACTGGATACTAAAAAGAAAATCTTAAGTGCTGTAACAAACCTTCAAGATAAAAAGGGAAACGAAATTATTGATTTGTATGGGCAATCCATAGAATCGATAGTGGTCAATGTTAATGGTGACAGGATCGAAAAGGATGAAAAAGGAAATGATATTATTGCCGAAAATATTAATGTCGCCAAAAACTTCAAAAAAGATCCTGAAGATAGATTGTACCCGGTATTCAAATTCCATAAGGCAGGAGATAAAGATGCAATTGAAGCATATATTTTTCCTGTTTATGGCAAAGGCCTATGGGGTCCAATATGGGGATTCATTGCCTTGGAGACAGATTTGAATACAATCAAAGGAACTTCCTTTGATCATAAAACAGAAACTCCCGGATTGGGGGCAAGAATCACTTCAACAGAAATCAGAGACAGATATAATGGAAAGAAAGTTTTTGATGACGGTGGAAATCTGGTTTCTATTATGATGCTCAAAGGAGAAAATAATCCTCAAAGCGCATTGGATAGTCACCATATTGATGGCCTCTCTGGTGCTACGCTAACTGCCAATGGAGTAAACGATATGTTAGAAAATTATTTCAAGCATTATCAAGGCTATATAAATAAGTCAAAAAATGCTACTAAAAAGGTAGCCTTACTTTACTAATTGAATAGATATTCAACAATATGAGTACTGATACATTAGAAAAAACTATAGAAAAGAAACCAGCTGAAGCTCTTTTCTCGAAAAGAAGAAAGAAATTCATCAACGATCCACTGGGGGATGACAACCCAATATCGGTTCAGGTGCTTGGTATTTGTTCAGCCCTTGCCGTAACCACCCAAATGAAGCCTACACTTACTATGGCTATCTCGGTGATATTTGTTATGATATTCTCGAACTTGATTATCTCGCTTATGAGATCACTCGTTCCGTCAAGGGTGCGAATCATTGTGCAACTTGCAGTTATAGCCACTTTAGTAACCTTGGTTAGTGAAGTACTGATGGCCTACCAATACGATATGTATAAAGAGCTGTCGGTTTTTGTAGGTTTAATTATAACCAACTGTATTGTCATGGGCAGGTTAGAAGCTTTTGCTCTGGCTAATAAACCCTGGGATTCTGTATTGGATGCTGTAGGCAATGGTCTTGGATATAGCTGGATAATTCTTGCAGTTGCTTTTTTTAGAGAGATATTTGGTTCAGGAAAGCTCTTTGGATGGCCACTTTTTGAAGCTATTGGAATTGAAAACTTTCCAACAAACGGACTTATGGTGACACCAGTTGGTGCATTTTTCATCCTCGGAATAATAATCTGGGTACAGAGAAACAGATCTGGTTACATCGAACATTAAAATTTTGAAACAATGGATTTAATAAACCTTGGAATAAAATCAATATTTATTGACAATATGATATTTGCCTATTTTTTAGGCATGTGTTCATTTTTGGCGGTATCCAAAAAAGTAAATACAGCACTCGGGCTAGGCTTAGCTGTTGTGTTCGTATTAGTAATTACAGTCCCGGTAAACTGGTTATTATTAGAATATGTACTAAAAGAAGGTGCCCTTGCCAGTTCATTTGGAATTGAGAGTCTGGCAACTGTCGATCTGACTTTCCTTAGCTTCATCATGTACATTGCCGTAATCGCTGCCATGGTACAATTGGTAGAAATGATAATCGAGAAATTCTCTCCTTCGCTTTATGGATCTTTAGGAATTTTCTTACCGCTTATTGCGGTAAACTGCGCCATCCTCGGTGCATCACTGTGGATGGCTGAAAGAGATTATACATTGATTGAAGCTACTGTTTTTGGTTTTGGATCTGGAATAGGCTGGCTGCTTGCCATAATCGCCTTAGCTGCCATACGTGAAAAGCTTAAGTATTCTGATGTCCCCAATGGGTTAAAAGGTCTTGGAATTACCATGCTACTTACAGGACTTATGGGAATTGCCTTTATGTCATTTATGGGAATTCAGTTATAAATAAACACATTCTTTATACGAAGGCCGATCATTTACATGATCGGCCTTTTTTTGTGGGCTATTTCTTTTGGTTTAATAATCGTGTTAATATCATTCTCAATACTTTAGTTGCAATACAATTGCAACAGAGCTTGGTACAACTAACATTCTATATTGCATAGACAATCTCTTTTTGTACTATGGAGATAATAAACTTATATTGATTTTTATTAATGCGATTTGCATTAAATTATTATTAACCTACCTACCAATAGAAGCCATTAAAATAAAGATGACAAATGAACCTATTCGATATAGAAATAATCAGATTTATTAATCAATTTTCTCAAACTTCCTGGACTGTTGATTTTGCAGTGAAATTTATTTCCGGTAATCATTTAGTCAAGGGTGGAGTATTACTGGCATTATTTTGGACAGGTTGGTTTACGGTCGGCAAAAATAAACAGTATACTCAATTACATTTAGTATCAACACTAATCAGCTGCTTCATAGCAATGGTTTTGGCAAGAGCTTTAGCACTATTACTGCCCTTCAGACTTCGGCCATTGCATGAAGAAAGTCTGAATTTCATATTGCCTTATAGTATGCAACCAACAGATTTAGAAGGATGGTCATCTTTCCCTAGCGATCATGCTGTGTTATTTTATGCTCTATCTACCGGGATGTTTTTCATATCTAAAAAGACTGGCATTTTTGCGATTGTTTACACAACAATTTTTATAGGCTTACCACGTGTATACCTAGGTCTGCATTATCCTACCGACATAATTGGTGGCGCAGTCATTGGGATAATTATTAATTTACTAAGCCAATCAAACTATTTTATAAAAAAAATATCTCAGCCTATTCTAAATATTTCTCTTACAAAACCCAGAGTATTTTATCCTTTACTATTCTTAATCACCTATCAAATTGCAGATATGTTTAACAATAGCAGGTCTTTTGTCACTTTTCTAATTTCAACTTATAATAGCTTATTTGTCTAAACAATGCGTTGGAATTGAGTGACAACTTTCACTACGTTTAGTCTAAATTTGATAATTTCATAAGCTGATCTTGTAGAGTTTTTGTGAAGAATCAGAAGCTTAATTCTTGCACAAGTCGTGATGGACATATTATAATATCATTGAAAGACAAATAGTTTGAAAATTGTTTGTCGGTAATTTCAGTGGTAATACAATTTCCACCAAGTAAATAAAAGTATAATCATCTTGTTACTCCGGCGTCCAAAAATGAATTTTCATTTGGCGATAGATATGAGTTATAACTATACTAAATAAATTTGCTAGGCTTCACATTACTTCATATACGAATTTGTTATTGAATTATCTGGATAATACGCTTATATTAGAATCTAATGTTACTGTTAGCAATAGGATAAAATGTTATGCCACGGAACTATGAAAGATCCCAATAAAGCAATTTTTGAAAATGCAATTGATTTCCTCGATAAATCATTAGAGGAATTCAAGAAATCCCCCAAGTATTCCGTTCTGCATTTTGCAATTGCGGTCGAGATATTACTTAAAGCTCGGCTTGCTATTGAGCATTGGTCTCTTGTCGTTCAAAAGAATGCCAACAAGGCAAATTATCTAAAAGGGGATTTCCAGTCAGTAAATCTTGACGAAGCAGTTAAAAGGCTAAGAGATATTGTAGGGGAAAACATTTCTGATACAGAGTTCAGTTCCTTTAAAAAATTAGCTGCTCACAGAAATAAGGTCATTCATTTTTATCATGGTGAATTTACAAGTGATAGTAACAGCGAGGATTTACAAAAAATAATTAAGGAACAATGCGAATGTTGGTTCCACCTCAAAAGTTTATTTACAAAAAAATGGCGTTCGCATTTTGAAAACCAAATCAAGCGATTTGAGTCACTTGATTTGAAAATGAGGCGACATTGGGAATATCTTTCAACAGTTTTTGACAGAAGAAAACCTGAACTGGAGAAATTTAAAAAAGAAGGTAAAACAATAGGATGTTGTAGTTATTGTTCCTACGAGGCTGTCCCTTTTGAATCAGAATACCCAGAATTATCAGTTGGAAATTGTTTGGTTTGCAACTGGAGCAATATCACTCTGAAGTTAGAATGTGAGTGTGGACATTCAATTGTATTCCAAAATGACGGTTTTGAATCATGTTCTGAATGTGGGAAAAATTATGAACCAGAAGATGTTTATTTATTAATTGATAAAGACGGGAACGACGCAAGTGAATGGCCTGACAATATTACTCCAGCAAACTGTGGGTTCTGTGACGGTTATCAAACAGTAGTGGGATTTCATGGAGAGTATATTTGCTCATCTTGTTTCGAGACTTTTAACCAATTAGAACAATGTCAATTTTGTAGTGAACACTGTTCCGGTGATTTGGAAGATAGCTACTGGAAAGGATGTGCTTTCTGTGAAGGATCAAGCGGTTGGATTAAAAATTAAAAAGACATAACAAATAAATTAACTGGATGCCGAGATCGCCTTCAGGCCAACGGGGTTGAGTTCAATGGTGGCATCAGTGATTTAAAACGTTAGTTTTTAGTAAACCATGAATAGAACCAGAGACATTATTCAAGAAATATCAGACGTTCGTGAACGTCAGCGCATCGGCAATGCCATGGCAGAGCTGCCACTTCGCCTATTCGCCCTTGAACAAGCATTTAAAAATCATGGGGGATCCGATACCGAGCTTTCAAAGTATTTCCCTGTTGCGTTAATAGCTTGTCTAGAAGGATTTTTCCGAATGGCTATTAAGGATCTCATCGATGCTGGAGAGCCATACCTATCCAATGCCGAAAAACCAGCAAGTTCGGTCAAACTTGATTTTTCACTGTTGCGCGCTGTACACGGAAAGTCGATTACAGTTGGTGAGATTGTATCTCATGGAGTCCCGTTAAGTAGCCTGAAACATATTCAAGCAATCTTCTCAAGCTTATTGGAATCCGATTTTCTAAACGGATTACGCACGGTATCTGACAGATGGGCGCATGAGGTAAAAGGAGAACCAGTTACGCCGATCCTGAAAAATCCAGATGAAGTTTTCGCAGACGTTGCAAAAACATATGAATTACGACACATTATTTGTCATGAGATAGCGTCAGCTTACGAGATCAACTTGCAAGAAATTGAAAAGTGCTTTGAAAGTTGTGTCAAATTCTTGCGTGCTGCATACGAATTTATCTCTCAAACTCTCCACCCCAATGCGCCACTGACCCAAACCGATATGAATATTTCAGCTGGTGAATCCTTGATCAAAAAACAAACCGAAGTAGATGATGCATTTAAGTCGCTTAGAGAAAGATTGGATGCGAGTGAGATTCAGTTCTCTCGATAAGTCGCAGCAACTGTGGAAAGCATACTGTGATGCTTGGGCTAATTTTGTGGCTGGTAGAATGTGCGGGGGTGGGGGTACCATTTGGCCTCTTATCTATGCAGGTGCGGCAGAAGCCAATACGCAAAATCGTCTCGAGGAAATTAAGGGCTATGAGCCAATAAGTGGTTGGGAAGAAAACTAACATTTGGTTCAACTTGCCCAAAAAAACACTACTCCTATCACCTCATCATGTTCTTTCGTGATAAGTATGAATATCATCACTGTTTTTCCGGTAATTTGTTGGTGTAGTTCAGGCGATAACCTTTATAAACCTATCAGCTTTTATTAATCCGGCACCCTAAACCTAATCTTCACTTTCACCTCCTTGGCTACATTGGAACTGCTTTCCATAGCTGGCTCCCATTTTGGCCCTTCCATCACCAACCTGATGGCCTCTTTGTCAAAATCCCAACCAAGACTTTTCAGTACTTCCATATTAGAAATTATACTATTTTTCTCCACAGTAAATTTCAATTTAACAGTTCCCCTGACTTTATCCTCCAGACCTGATTCAG
>CAZDRA010000049.1:0-30349 GCA_964507705.1 uncultured Roseivirgaceae bacterium
TTTTAACGAATCTTATGTACTTGATAATCAACATTAAACATAACAACAAGATTCGTGATTTTTAAAAATGTAACTATGCAAATCGAATTAAGAGGCTAATTGTAATAGTCAGGCATCAATTATTAGTAATATTTTTTGTGCAGTAAACCCCAGGGAAATACTTCCTATTTTGTATTTTTAGTCAAAAAAAAGAATTCGGATAAATGGAAGAATAGTGAAGACTATGGTAAGTTCAAAACAGGTTACATCGGATTGCAAGACCACTCAAGTCCGATATGGTTTAGAAACATAAAAATTAAAAGGGTGTAAATTTTTAGATTATGAAAAAAAGAGAATTTTTAAAGGCGGCAGCATTATTATCATCATCAATAGCATTATTGCCTTCATCAGTTTTGGCTTTGGGCAAAGAAGGAAAGTTGAGAACGGCGCATATCGGAGTTGGTGGAATGGGTGCAGAGGATCTCAAAGCTATTTCATCACACGATTCAGTAGTAGTTACTGCCCTTTGTGATGTGGATGCAGATAGACTGGGTGCAGCAAATAAGTTACATCCTAATGCAAAGATTTATTCTGATTATAGAGTAATGCTCAAGGAGATAGGAAGCTCCATTGATGCCGTAATCGTATCAACACCTGATCATACCCATGCACCTGCATCCATGATGGCTATGGAAATGGGGAAACCTGTTTATTGTCAAAAGCCACTTACCCACCATGTTACCGAGGCAAGGGCTATGAATAAATTAGCAAAAGATAAAAAATTGGTGACCCAAATGGGCATTCAGGTTCACTCTTTTTATGATTATAAATTGGCAACTTTATTGATTCAATCTGGGATTATTGGTAAAGTCCATGCCGTGCGGGCATGGTCTCCAAAAAATTGGGGTTATGATGGGCCAGTTCCGGAAGGTAGTGATCCTGTGCCAAAAAATTTAGATTGGGATCTCTGGTTGGGCACATCTTCAAAAAGACCATACAAAGATAAAGTATATCATCCCGGCAATTGGAGAAAGCTTTTGGGTTATGGTTGTGGAACATTGGGGGATATGGGGGTGCATATTTTTGATACTCCTTACAATGCCCTGCAATTGGATGTACCACGAACTATTAAAAATGAATGCAGAAAACCAACAGGGTTTGGATTTCCAGAAAAAAATATCGTAACCTATAAATTTCCTAAAACGCCTTACACCACAAAGACATTGAAATGGATTTGGTATGATGGTGTCGGTGCTCCAAAATCACATAAGGATTTGGTATTGCCTGACAATGAAGAGCTTCCCTCTCAGGGTGCCATGTTTATAGGTAAAAAGGGAAGATTGCTATTGCCCCATTTCCAGCAACTCCCCAAATTGATTGTTGATGGAAAATATAAAGAAATGGATATTGAATCCTTTAATTTAGGAGCCCCTGTTAGGGATTATGATTCAGAAGGTAAAAAACATTATCATCAATTTGTGAATGCCTGCCTTGGTAAAGATGAATGTAGTGCTCCTTTTTCTTATGCTTCAAGGCTTACGGAGACAATCCTCTTGGGAGTTATCGCAGGCCGTTTTCCAAACAAAACGCTGCATTGGGATAATAAAAAAGCTAAATTTTCTGAGGAAGAAGCTAATCAATTCTTAGATTCAAACTATAGGAAGTTTTGATGCGTCTTAATATTTCACAATGCGTCGGTAAACTTTCCAATTTTTTTTATTACTAATTAATTTTATGCATTCCAATCAGCTACTTTACCTAAGCAAAAACGATGTTGCCTCAGTAGGGCTTCCAATGATAGAGATTATTGACGCCTTAGATGCCATGTTTGCAGAAAAAGGAAACGGTCGAGTGGAAATGCCTCCGAAGCCTGGAATACACACAAGAAAGGATGCCTTTATTCATGCCATGCCGGCCTATATTCCTAGTATTGGTTCAGCAGGCATGAAGTGGGTTTCAGGATATCCGGAAAATCAATCTAAAAATCTGCCCTACATCCATGGCCTTCTCATATTAAATGATCCTGACACAGGAATTCCTATTTGTATTATGGATGCTACATGGATTACAGCCCAAAGAACCGGAGCTGCAACTGCGGTAGCCGCCAAATATTTGGCGAGGAAAGAAAGTACTTCTATTGGAATTATCGCTTGCGGTGTTCAGGGAAGGAGCAACCTGGAAGCATTGTCTTGCATCTTTGATCTTAAGCAAGTAAAAGCATATGATATCAATCCGAAAACTGCTCGTGAATTTGTCATAGAGATGGAAGATAAGCTCCAACTTGAAATAGAGATTGTAAAAGAACCCAGGCAGGCTGTCGAGCATCTGGATTTGGTGGTAACGAGTGGCCCGATTTTAAAAGAGCCTTTGTCGATTATTCAGCCTGATTGGCTGGCCCCGGGAGCATTTGCCAGTCTGGTGGATTTCGATACCTATTGGTCCGGAGAGGCACTTCAGCAGGCGGATTGGATAGCTACTGATGATCTGGGACAAATGGAATATTATCGTGAAGCTGGATATTTTAAATCTACTCCACTTCCATATGCAGATTTGGGAGAGATTGCAGCCAACAAGAAGCCTGGAAGGCGAAATGATGAAGATCGCATTATTTGCATTAACCTTGGTCTTGCCCTAGACGACATGGCTACTGCCATTCTGATTTATAAAAAAGCAATTGAAAAAAGCATAGGCAAAGTGCTTGAATTATAGATTTATTGAGCCATTTGTTTTTTTCTCTTTTCCACAATTCTTCTAACCTCCTTTATCAAAATTGGAAATGAAGGATAATTCATGGTACCATGACTGTGCCCGTCAAATTCGTAATGCCTTGTTTCTTTATGACCAACTACTTTCATCATTCGCATCATGTAGGCTGTTTCCTCATAGCGCCCAAGCATTTCCAATTCTCTATCACCTGTTAATAATAGCAAAGGAGGGGCATCGGCTCTGACATGGTACAAAGGAGCAAGATCATCTATTATAGGTTGGGTACCATCAATCCCTCGTTCCTTTCTTACCGTAAAATGAGTAATGGTATGCCCACTAAATGGAATGAGGCCTGCAATTTTATTTGCGTCAATATTGTGGTTACTCAACCAACGCTTGTCCATGCCAACCATCATGGTCAGGTATCCTCCCGCTGAGCTTCCGGAAACAAAAATTAATGAACTATCTCCTCCATAACTTTCAATATTTTTAAAAGTCCAGGCAACTGCCGCAGCTGCATCTTCAATATATTTTGGAGCTTTTACCTTGGGGTAGAAACGATAATTTACTGCAATAATGGCAAGTCCTTTTTCTTTCAGTACTTCGGGAATCCGTTTTTCTCCCGCTTTTAATCCTCCTCCATGAAACCATACGATGGTGGCG
Organism: uncultured Roseivirgaceae bacterium; assembly: GCA_964507705.1. GTDB lineage: Bacteria > Bacteroidota > Bacteroidia > Cytophagales > Cyclobacteriaceae > JAAUQL01. The sequence goes on from CAZDRA010000049.1 coordinate 3,349, forward strand.
AATTTTTTTATGTTTTTTGGGTAATATATATCCAGAACGCAACGATCTGAGATATATTTGTCTGTGCTATTTTTGGCTTCATTATAATATTGAATATTAAGTTCTGTATCATATGAAGATTCTTGGGTAAATCCAATAAATCCCCAGCAAAGCAGCGCAACGATTAATAGAATATTTTTCATATTTTTTAGGGTAGATTATGATACTATTTGTGTCTTAAAAAATATACTCAAATAAAATAATACTTTTATATTAGACTACAATTTATTTATTTCAATCTGTAAAAGAAATTCTATCTGCGAACTTTTTATTGGGGGTTTAAATATTATTATTGATGGGGACTAAATTACTTAAGCAACTATACCTTTTTGTTTTATCTGCCTTATTTGGATTGAACTTTTTATCCTGCGACACAAAGCAGGAAAAAGATGACCCATACACCTCATGGCGAGTTTATCGTGGGGATGAAGGCAGCAATGCCTATTCAAAGTTAGATCAAATCAATAAAAAAAATGTTAAAAATCTTGAAGTGGCCTGGGTTTATCGGACTGGCGACAGCCAAACAGGCACAGCACTTCAGTGCAATCCTATAATTATAGGTAATATTTTGTATGCCGTGTCTGCTAGCCTGAAAGTATTTGCGCTGGATGCCACTACCGGAAAAAGAATATGGGAATATGATCCTGCTTCAGATGGAGCAGAGGTTGCGGTAGAGTATGGCGGTAATAATCGAGGGCTTGCCTACTGGGCAGACAGAGAAGATAGAAGGCTGTTTTACAGTGTGTTGAATGAATTGAAAGTACTGGATGCCAATACAGGAAAACCAATTTCTGGATTTGGTAATAGAGGATATGTTGACCTCTTGGATAGGTTGGACAGAGATTTTGAAAAGACAAGTGCTTACATTAGAAGCACTTCCCCTGGTGTGATTTATAAGGATTTGATTATTACAGGATCTACAGTAGATGAAGCGAGGGGAGGTCTGCCCGGACACATTAGGGCTTACGATGTCAGGAGTGGAAAATTAAGCTGGATATTTCATACCATTCCACATCCCGGGGAATTTGGATATGAGACATGGCCCAAAGAATATTACAAAACAGGTGGAGGAGCCAATGCATGGGGAGGCTTAAGTATCGATAAGAAAAGGGGGATAGTTTATATTCCAACAGGAGCGGCTACGCACGATTTTTATGGAGCTGACCGCAAAGGAAAAGGTTTGTTTGCCAATTCTGTACTGGCCCTCAATGCAAGTACAGGAGAGTATATTTGGCATTTTCAGGTTTCTCATCATGATTTATGGGACTATGATATTCCTGCTCCCCCCAACTTAATTACCGTGCAACACAATGGCAAGTCTATCGACGCAGTAGCCCAGGTTACCAAGCAGGGTTTTGTGTTTTTACTTGACAGGGAAACGGGCAAACCTATTTTTGAAGTAGAGGAACGGCCCGTACCTGAATCAACCGTTGCAGGTGAATCGACATGGCCAACCCAACCTTTTCCGGTGAAACCACCTCCGCTGGTGCGGCAATATTTTGATGAATCTTTGGTGACGGACATCTCTCCTGAATCCCATGATAATATCATGAAACAAATTAAAGATTATACGCTTGGGAGCATATACACTCCACCAACGATAAAAGGTACCATCCAATTACCGGGATTTCGTGGAGGAGCCGAGTGGAGTGGGGGAGCTTATGATGAGTCATCAGGTATCATGTACATTGGGGTGAATGACATGCCGCACATGGTACAACTGGTAGAAGACATTGACAAAAGTGAAGACATCAACGAATTTGAAGATTTGGCTGTATTTGGTGAAAGTATATATATAAAAAATTGTGTTGCCTGCCATGGCGAAGATCGGAAAGGAAACGTAACATTTCCTTCCCTCATCAATGTGAAAGATAGTGTTGAGCTTAATGCTGCTAAAATGCTACTAAAAAAGGGAGCAGGAATGATGCCTTCATTTCAAAATTTACCAGAAGTTAATAGACGAGCGGTCTTGGCATATCTTTATGAATTAGACAATGATGAGGCAATTGAGCTATTGCCTCTGGAAGAAATTCAGGTATCGAAAGAACCTGTAAAAAAAGACACGGCGAAGAGATTCAAATTGAAAGCCTACAAACAGCTACGAGATCAGGATGGGTATCCCGGGATAAAACCACCATGGGGAAATTTATGTGCGGTGAATCTCAACACTGGTGAAATAGAGTGGAAAGTACCATTGGGCGAATATGAAGAACTAACGAATCGTGGAATACCTCCAACAGGAACACAACTATTTGGCGGAGGTATAGTTACTGCCGGCGGACTGATATTTATCGGAGCGTCACGAGATGAAAAATTTAGGGCTTTTGATAAGGATACGGGTGAAATATTATGGGAGTTTCAATTGCCTGCCGGTGGGTATGCGACGCCCGCAACCTTTGCAATAAATGGAGATCAATTTGTAGTCATTGCAGCAGGAGGTGGAGGGTTTCAAGGCACTAAAACTGGAGACTATTATTATGCCTTCAAATTGCCTGAAAGTATCCAATAAAACCCATAACTAAAATAGAATTTATTTAAATGAGTAAGAGAATTCACTTTCTCTTATACTTTTCAAACATAGCATAGCTTTGACGATGCTATGCCTGCTTCGCAGACAGGGAATATCAACAAAAGTAAAAAAATAATAGGACAGCTATTGGATGAAATCAATGCCAACGGTTCAAAAATGTCAAATGCGTCAAGCGCAAATATTGAGCTTGAGTTAAAACTTTAACTTGCGATTTAAATTCACGAATTTCTTAATTCTACTGAGTTCTGATTTTAATCACATAGACACAACTTGCAGGTATTTTATAAATAATATAACACATTTATGAAATCACCAATGGCAAATACCCCTAGGGACAGGTCCGAGGATTTTGGATGGATTTATCTTATGAGATAATTCTCCCCCCTTAATTCCAAAGAATTCATCTCTCCATCCCAAATATAATTACTGGTTTGTTGTTTCAATTTTCATTTGTATCATATTCCATTTATAATTCCTGGGCTGCTCCTGCCCCATGTCTGAGAATACTATATACATTTCTGTGCCATCCTCAGATATCCACTTTGGACTAAGTTGCGGGAGGTAGTTCCTGTTAGATTCTCTTTCTTCCTTCCAATCTTCTATGTATGAAAACTGTGTCCAAGGTCCCCACGGATTTTCAGCCCAAAGCATCATTAAACTTCCAGATTCTTCGTGAGGCCAGGTTGACATTCGTTCACCTGTCCCAGGCCTTTGCGTCCCTCCTGTAACCATAATAAATACACCCAGCTTTTCATTCCAAACGACACTTGGTGACCAGGAGTAAAACCCCCAACCTTCTGGAAACTGGTACACAATTCCTCTTTTTGAAATATCATCTACAGCCCATTCCGCATCTCCATTTTCATTTATTTTAGTAAAATACTCCCATTTATTTCTGTCCAATATATTCTCCTTTTTCACTCTGGCCATATTTAAGTTATTTGACTTCAATTTTCCTTCCGGTGAATACAAGTAAACAAAACCATCTTTGTTCTCTTTATAATCCTGACCAAACTGAGCCACCGATATGAATGAAAAAGCATAATCAGGTTCATTAAAAAACATCAACTTATTTCCCCCTTCATTCAACAGCCACCGATTACGATCACCTGCATCCGTACCATTCCAGCGCAACCACTTTGTGTCGTCTTTTGGACTCCAAATTAATTGAGTTCCGTCAAACCATCCCCAACCGTATCGTTCCGCACAATGAGATATAAATTGATACATATTTCCATCTATAGAGACGATTCCGTAGCCATACCAATTCCAGCCATCCCGTTCTTTGCTTTTTGGAAGGGGAAATCTTGTTGTAGTATCTGGAGAAACTATAGGCCCATAAATTTCTGTGATGCCAGTTCGGGAATAGTCAGGATAACCTTCAAGCATTTCAGCATGTATCCCACTTCCAGGATCGCCCGTTATACGCCAAATTTGGTTGTTTTTGAATTCTCTTTGAATTCCATTTTCATCTAACCAACCCCTGCCATCACATTGTGCCGTGTAAAGGGCACCATCACTACCCCACGTCAAAAAATAATTATCTCCATAATCACCACTTCGTATTACTAATGAATCTAACATTGCCCCTACCGGATAGGCTTTTTTTGGTTCCTGACATACTGAAGTCAAAATTGCTAAAAGCAGTACTAGCAACAAATTTTTAAATCTACTATTCATTTTTATCATATTTATAAAAGTGATATTTTCAATTCTTTTACTACCCCTGAAACTACGTATTTATCTATAGATATTTAGCCTTCGACTACATTAGCCCGAAAAATTGACTTCAATTAAGTCAATTGAGAGATACTAAAGCATTGATAACAACTTAAAACCACTAATGACTAAGATTGTCAATGTATCATTCTGGGAAAAAATCCCTCGCCTTTAGGCGGCGAGGTTGGTAAACGAGTTTGCGAACTGATACGGGAAATATGTAAAGTGAATGATGTTGAGATATTGAGAGGTCATACCTCCCAAGACCATGTACATGTATTTATATTGGTTCTGCCTCATTTAGCGATATCGAAATTGGTACAATACCTAAAAGGGTAAGAGTTCGTACAAATTGATGCAGGAGAACAAACAAATCTCCAGACTTTTCTGGGGTCGTCATCTATGGGTCAGGGGTTATTTTGTTGCGACATCAGGAAATGTAACAGATGAGATAATAATGGAATATATAAAGAAACAGGATAACAATGAAAAGAATGATGGAGAGTTTACCACTGTCGAGTAACTTTAGTCGCCTTTAGGCGAAATCAAACCTATCGGTCTTTTAGTTGATAGTAGTTTAGTTGATTTTGTCTGCCGATGTTAGCCTGTCATTGAGGAATTCCCAGAAGGATATGTTCATCTTTCTACAGGTATTTTAGGTGTCTCAGGCTTTTCTGCCATTATCGCTACGTGTTGACCCGCTTATTTTTCTTTACATATTCCCTGATATCGCTTTCACTTTGGTTATTGTGTAATGGTAGCATTGGATATTCTAAAACGACAAGCAGTTCTTGTTTGTTAGTTTTTATTTTGTCCAAACCTTTTTTTAGTGCTATCCATTTTGTTTGCCGGTTGCAAATGGCGTTATAACTTTTAATGACTTGTTGTTTTTTCTTATCCGTAGGTTTGTTCCTGTAGGTTTTGAGTTGTTGATATAACTGCCAAAAAGCTTTGAGCAACAGCTCAAGTTCCTGACCCTGTTGGTTTGTGTAGGCATGGATTTTTTGCAGGTTTCTTTCAACATGAATCCAACACAGGGCATGGAATATTTCTGTACCGGTAACTTTGACCTTTTATTGTATCAATGGCGGTTATATATTTTGGACTAAGTCCTCTTTCAACTAAATAAGCAAAGGCATAGTCGTTGAAACAATAGCCGGGCTGCCCACTCAATATCTCTAAAAAGTTGATCCTGCTTTTCGAACCGGTACTTTTGAAGAAAGAGAACAAATTATTGGCTATGATATTGGAGGATATAGCTTTTCAGTGTAGTTCCAAAATCTGTGCCCTGTAAGTGGCCGGGTAACTTGGCGTAGTGATAAGTGCCTTCAGGGGTCTGCCAGCTTTCCAACTCGTAACAGGTGTTTACAGAACTGATCTTTAATTCCTGACGGATACGTTTTATATAGCCTTTAAATATTGAACCCTCGGGAACTTTACTTGTCTTTATACGTTCGGTGGCATGAATGACCAGATTGGACTTCTTGCATCGTTTTCTAAAGGGAGTTTTTTTTTATGCCTTTTAAAGTATTTCTTCGTTGATCCTTCTAACATTACTGTTTGGTGGTATAGCCGGCTTTGTACTGTGACCTTTTAATAACCGAATTTCGCTTTTGAGTTTTTCAATTTCCAAAGATTGATCCGATATAACGACTTGCAAATATCCAACGAAGGGATGATTTAAAATTTGATCAGATGTGCCTCGAAATTGTTCAGGATAATGCATCTTAGCTTATTAACTCTTATCTTGAATAATTGTTTTGCCTGTTATTATTGAGGTGTTACTTAAAACTTTAAATAATTAATAGCCCAAAAATGGGGAACAAGTTTTCCATAATAATTAAATCAATTCCTTGTTTATTAGTATTTTAAGCATTTCAATAATTATCTCCCGAATTATTCGGGAGATAATGTTTTCCTTATTGCCAGTTGGGCATACTTATCCCATCAATCCACGCTACTTGCTCATATCTGAATAGGTTATAGGTCAATTTACTATGCTTACAAAGCCACTGGCCCGCTTTATTCCTATTGATCGCACGTAAAGCTTTTCATACTCTGTTCCATAAAACCAAAAACATGCTCTACTCTAGCCCTGATCTTTGATTTTTCATTGTTCAATGCCTTTTGCTCTTAGGTTAGTGGTTTATTTTTATAGTCTTTTTCATCCAATAAATTATCTATAAGCTTGTGAATCATGGGCAGAATCATCAGTAGTTATACCTTTCTCAATAAATTTATGTTTATTGTCTACTTTTGCATGGTTCTTATAGCCATAATGAAGTTCATTATTTTTTTAGTCCATTTGGTATCCACATCTTTTTGGCGTTTCTTATTGGGATTTTTATCCCACTTTTCAGGAGCCTGACCTTCTTTTACCTGCCTGTATTCTATGATCTTACCCTTATGGGCTATCAGAACTATGTTTTTCCAAAAGATTGTTAAACAACTCAAATAGCTCTTTGTCAAGAGCTATATTGATCAATCTATCTCTAAAGTCCCAAATTGTCTTTTCATCCAGCACGCAGTCATCGAGTGATATCCCCAAGAAACGGCAAAAGGCCAGCCTGTCCTATATCTGGTATTCAATTTGTTCATCGCTCAAATGGATCTCCTTGTTTGCTCAATTTTTTGAGTCTGAAATCTTCGGGAAATGGGCTATTTGTGCCTATGGGTTTGTATGTTTGTACCATCTGATTAACTTCGATACTAAAATAACATATCTGTCTGAATTCAATAAGTTAATTTTAGATATTCCCAGCTATATTAGCAATAAATTGAAGTGCGAAACTTTAGTTATATATTATTTCCTGGTTGTATCCTCTTTGAGGAAATCCAAAATATGTATGAACAGGTGTTGCAGAATTATTTAAAAATCTCCTTCATTCCAATGAATACTGTAATTGCTTAATTATCAATTAAATGCGTAAGAATTCATCAAATATTGACAAACCATTAATTGTAAATTTGAATGTGCAAAAATTCAAGTTTTCTATTTCTGATTTGCCGGATAATGAAATCTGGAATGAATTTAAAAAAGGAAATGAGGGAGCATTCAATTATATTTATAATACATATTTTCAGGATATATATCAATATGGGCAACAATTTACTAAGGACTTAGATCTTATTAAAGATCTGATACAGGATCTCCTGATTGACATAAGGAAAAACCGTAAAAATCTTGGAGAAGCACCATCGATAAAGTTCTATTTATTTAAGGCCTTTAGAAGAAAGGTTTTCAGGTATTTGAAACAAAACAAAATTGTTTATACGGATTGTATTGAGTCCTATAGCGATTTTAAAATCGAAAATTCTCATGAAGTATGGCTTATACAAAGTCAGCTTGGCAGCCAAAAGAAGTTAGCTTTAGAAGGCGCTTTTTTAAAATTAAGCATAAGGCAAAAAGAAGCCATATATTATTATTTTTATCAATCCATGACTTATGAAGAAGTGGCTCTAATCATGGATTTAAGAAATGTAAAATCAGTTCGCAATTTGATTTATAAATCAATTGACGTCCTGAAAGCTCAATTGCATCCAATCCAAAACAAACTATTTACCTTGCTTTTTACTTTATAAGATAAGAATCCGTGCCTAATTATTCTATCATATGTTTGACAGAGTATTGTGAAATTTAAGCAGGACGACATTTAAACAGGTCAGATAAACTTTTTTCATTAATAAAACCCACCCCATTTATACCCTTGAAATAATTCGGCAGCATACCGTATTTCATAATTTTTTAAAATAAATTAAAATTAATGATGTCATTACAGGACTTGGCGTCTATGTATATTAAAAGGGGGTCATGTACAAGATTTTAAGGAATAAATGAAATACGAAAAATATACTGTTTTAGATTTTGTAAGAAATGAAGATTTTCAAGATTGGGTAAAAAAACCTGATGATAAATCTGATTTTTATTGGAAATCATGGATGCAAAACCACAAAAATAAAAAACATTTGGTGATGCAAGCTCGGGAAATTCTTACTTCAATTAGTTTCCCAACAGAAAAAGCTTCCCAGTCTGTAATGGATGATGTTTTTGAAAAAGTATTAAAAAGCGAGAGACCTTTATCTTTACAAAAAATTGAAGCGCAGAAAATAAATTATTCGGTCAACATTAAAAAGACATTTGCTATTGCCGCCTCTCTTTTACTCATAGCCGCATTTGGATTTATTCTTTTCAATTTTACTAAAAACCTTCCGGAGCCAGATAAAACAACCCTATTTAAAGAAACTATAAAAGAGAACCCAGCGGGACGCAAAAGCACATTCCATCTTACAGATGGGAGTGTCATTAAGCTAAATGCCTCAAGTACACTCCGGGTGGCTAATAACTTTGGGATTGAAAAAAGAGAAGTTTATCTCGAAGGAGAAGCCTTTTTTGAAATATCAAAAAATCCTCAAAAACCTTTTATCGTCCACACAGGAGATATCTCTACAATTGTTACCGGTACTGCTTTTAATGTGAACGCATACGGTAAAAATAATAGTGTTATCGTGGCGGTATATGAGGGTAAAGTAAATGCGATATTACACCAAGAAGGGCGCTCCGATACTTTAGCTCTTCAAAAGTCAGATATGGCCATATTTGATAAATCTGTAAGTAAACTATCCAAAACGACTTTCGATTATCTCGAAACAATGGGTTGGAAAGATGGAATAATATATTTCAAAAATACGAACAGTACTGATGCGTTCCAATACCTTGAACGTTGGTACGGCGTAGATATTAATATAGAAAGCCAAGATAAAATACTGGGGTCTTTTTATGGAGAATTTAAAAATGAAAACCTCGAAAATGTTTTAAGCGCTATGAGTAAAGCATTGCGGTTTGAATATCAATTTAACGATGGTAATGTATTTGTTAAACCTATAAATATTGAATATGAATAATACAAGCTAAAAAAACCAGTATTCCTGAAGCAGGAGTACTGGTGAAAATCTTAACGGCTCTATGGCATTTCCCAAAGTCAGCAAACTTAATTTAATGATATAAAGCCAATTGAATAATTGTTTTACTTCTAAACGCAAATTTATGAAAATTAAAATTATACGCCTAATAAAAATGGTATCCAAGCTTACTATTTATGGCATAATACTACAGACAATTTCGCTATCAGCGATTTTGGCGTCAGGCAGTATTGCACAAAATCAAAGTGTAAAAGATGTTTATATTGATGTTGAGTCAACCTATGGTTCGGTAGAAGATGTTTTTAAGACCATTGAAGTTCAAACCGATTATAGATTTGCATACTCAAAAGATAATCTTTTAGATTCCAGGGATTTTAACATAACGGGAGGGCAAAGAAATGTTTATGATGTACTTATTGAGATTTCTAAAAAAAAGAAATTGAAATTCACGCAAATAAACAATAGCATATCTGTAGAAAGAATAAAGAAAAAGGATAAAAGCGGAAAAGGAATAGTTGAAATTGAGCAAGCCATTTCCATAACCGGAAAAATAACCGATACAGCAGATGGTGAAGGTTTGCCCGGCGTAAATGTAATCGTGAAAGGAACTAGTATTGGTACCGTTACCGATGTTGAAGGTAATTATGTGCTTGAAGTTCCTGATGAAAATTCGATTTTGGTCTTTAGCTCTGTTGGGTATCTAACGGAAGAAACATTGGTAGGGAATAAAACTATCATTGATTTTATCTTAACCCCGGATATCACCCAACTTTCTGAAATTGTTGTTACAGCATTTGGAATTGAAAAGGACAAGAAATCCTTAGGATATGCTGTTCAAAACGTTAGTGGAGATGATATCTCTGGTGTAAAAGCATCACCAAGCGCTGTATCAAATCTTAAGGGCCGTGTTGCCGGCGTCAATATTACAGAGTCCGGTTCCGGTCCCGGAGCAGGCGTAAGGGTAACTATCAGGGGTAACAACTCATTAACTCAGAGTAATCAGCCTCTTTTTGTTGTGGATGGAATCCCGATGGATAACACCAATATCAATGAAGGGGGTAGTGTGTTTAGCAGTAGCAACGCCGGATCAGGCATATCTGATATTAATCCGGATGACATCGAATCTATGACAGTCCTGAAAGGACCGAATGCTGCTGCACTGTATGGATCAAGAGCTGCAAATGGAGTAATTATGATCACGACCAAGAAAGGTAAGGCCGGAAAAGGCATTGGCGTGGATTTATCCAGTAGTACGGTTTTTGCTAATCCAATGATTTTGCCTGAATTTCAAAATGAATACGGGCAAGGATCCGGTGGCCGCACGCCTGCTGATATCGATGAATTAAGAAGTAGTGGAGGATCATGGGGAGGAAAACTTGATGGAAGCGACCAGTTATATTGGGACGGGTCCACGAAACCATATTCGGCTCAACCAAATAATGTTGAAGATTTCTTCAGAACAGGAGGTAACTTTGTAAATACTATAGCCTTAACCGGAGGAAATAAAGATGTTACCGCACGGTTTTCGTACACCAATACCAATAACCAGGCAATGGTTGAAAATTCATTTTTGAAACGTCATAATTTCAATTTGAGGACAACGGCTAATCTTTCAGATAAACTCACCATGGATGCAAAAGTCACTTATACAAATCAATTTACAAGAAATAGGGTAACGCAGGGAACAGAGGGTCTTCTTGCGGGAGTCTATGGAATGCCTCGAAATGCCATATTGAGTGACTTCGAGGATTTTCTTGATGAAGAAACCGGTAACGTTCGAAATGTCACCGATAATTCTATTAACCCTTACTGGTCATTAAATTATGACAAAGCTGAAGATACCCGGAACAGGTTCATTGGTTTTACAAAAATCAATTATGAATTTACGGATTGGCTATCAGCTTTTGCAAGGATTGGAACTGATTTAACTGACATTCGTTCCGAGAGCGTAACACAGGCCGGTCACTGGTTTTTCAATGATGGAAGAATAGGGTTTAGCAATACACGCATACAGGAGTCGAATGCTGACTTCCTGATCATGTTTAATAAGGACATTTCAGATAATTTTCATTTGGATTTCAATATTGGGGGCAACCAGTTACGTCAACTGAGACAAGGGATAAGTGTTAGAGGAGAAGATTTCAGAATCCCTGCAAACATTACCGTTGGTAGTGTAGATATACAAGAGGGATTTGCGAGTGTTCCAATTGAAGCTAGGATAAATTCGCTGTACGCACAGGCGTCGATGAATTTCGGAGGTTATTTATTTCTTGATTTAACTGGAAGAAATGATTGGGCGTCAACTTTACCATCAGACAGTTGGTCATACTTTTATCCATCAGCAAGTGTGGCTGTTATGCTTAGCGAGTTTATCGATCCTGATCAAAACTATATGGATATGTTGAAATTAAGGGGAAGCTGGGCAAGTGTTGGTAAGTATGCACAACCCTGGAGATTACAGAATAGTTACAATTTGAAAAGTAAGATTAACAGTTATTTAGGAACAACGACGCTTACTGTTCCAGATACCTGGTATGATGAAAATCTGAATCCGGAATTCACGAAAACTTTTGAAATCGGTATTGAAGGTAGATTTTGGCGAAACCGACTGTTTGCGGATTTCGCATATTATGATATTAGTTCCACTGACCTGATTGATATTGTTTCCACTGATAATCAAAATGTAAATCCATTTAATTATGGACGCGTTCATACCAATGTTGGTGAAATCACGAATAAAGGTTACGAACTCATGTTAGGTGGAATTCCTGTACAAACTGATAACTTTTCATGGGATGTATTAGTTAACTTTTCTTACAACAAAAATGAACTGAAGGAATTTTTACCTGATGTTGACAGTCGCGGATGGAATGTTACAAATAATGGAGCAATTGATACGCGCGCTACAGTTGGAGGAGGTTATGGAGAAATCTGGGGAACGCAAATTATGACTGATTCAATAAGTGGAAAATGGATTTTAACAGCAGATGGCAGACCTCAAAGTTCTGGAGAAAGAGTTAATTTAGGCGATTTTCAACCTGACTACCTGCTTGGTTTTATTAACACCTTTACTTATAAAAGTTTTACATTAGACGTTTTGATCGATGGTAGATTTGGCGGCCAGATGTGGGCAGGTACTGAATCTGCAATGGATGGAGCGGGAAATTCATCGAGAACACTTGAGTTTAGAGAGGGAGGAACAGTCGTGGAAGGTATTATTAAGCAAGATGATGAAACATTTTTACCAAATACTCAAACAATTACGGCCCAACAATATTGGGGTTCGATGAGCGGTATTGGTGAGAATTTCATCCAGGACCAAACAAATGTCAGGCTGCGTGAATTCTCACTGACATATAGGTTCCCGTCCTCCATTCTGGGAAATTCAATAGTGAAAGGGGCTTCCATTAGTTTAATAGGAAGAAATCTATTCTTCCTTTATAAAGGATTTGAAGGAGGATTTGATCCGGATGCTACATTAGGCACCAGCAACGCAGGTCAGGGTCTTCTGTACTACAGTATGCCAACCCCCAGATCAATTGGGTTTAATCTAAACGTGAAGTTTTAATAAATAAATTTCGATAATTATGAAACTATTCAATAAAATAATAATTGTATTGGTGGCTATTTTCACTATTGGGGCATGTACTGCTGATTTTGAAGAGCTCAATACCGATCCAAATTTGATTGGCATCGAAGACGCCAGTGCTAAATACTTCTTGACAGAATTGATGATAAGGACTTATATTCCAAACAGGTACGCTTACTGGAGAGGTAACCTGATCCATGCCGACAGGTATGCAGGTCATTTTGCCTTTGGTCATAATAAATCCTGGTGGTCTGATGAACTTGGATATTCTTATAGCGGTTCATATACTGATGCGACCTGGGGTCAGTACAATGGACGATTAGCTACCTTAAAACAGCTAATGGATTTCACCAAACCAGGAGGCGTCTTTGAAAACGAACTGACTTATGCAGTTATATTAATTTTAAAAAGTCATTATTATAATTTATTTACCGATGTTTTTGGTGAAATTCCCTATAACCAATTATTTACAGAGGGTGTGAGTCTTCCTGAATTTGATACGCAAAAGGATATCTACAAAGGAATAATAGCAGATCTGGATGCTGCGATGGTTACTATTGGAGACAACACGTCAACCGGTGGCGCAGACGAAGATCTTGGAGATAATGATTTGATTTATAGAGGCAATCTTCAAAAGTGGAAGCGGTTTGCTAACACCTTAAAACTCAGAATAGCCATGAGGGCAATGGGAGCCAGTGGCGATGACTTTTCGGCAAGTGCTATTTCTCAGGCTTTGGCAGAGCCGCTTCTTGGTGAAGGCGAAAGCGCACTGATTGAAAAAGATTTGGTTATATCTCAATGGGCGTATGCAACTTATGGAGACGTCTGGTATAATTTCGGAGCTGGATCAGATTGGACTGTTGGTCGTGAGTTGGTGAATTATTTGAGGGATAACAATGATCCGCGATTGAAGACGTATACCAAGCCTTCCCAAGGTGGCGAATTTACTTTAATAAGACCAAAGGAGGAGGAAGACAAACCGGGATTTGATTTATTTCCGAAAAGAACTGACTTTCTGAAAAGTGTGTTTGATGAAGCCAATGCGCAATATGCCTGGGATGATCAGGGAGATCAAATAGTTGTTACGATGCCTGAAGATGTAAACTACATCGGCCAACCGATCCGGTTAAATGGAAATATAAAATCTCTTGCTCAATTTGGATTTTTCAGTAGTCCAAGCGAATTGGTGATCAGGAAAAAGAATACGGGTGGAGATGCAACTCCTGAAACAATTCTTTTATCTGCGGAATCGTTCTTTTTACAAGCAGAGGCAATTGTTAAGGGATTGTATCAGGGGGATGCTCAGGCACTTTATCAGACCGGCTTAAAAGAGGCGATGAGAGTGTGGAAAGTTGATGATGGAAGTATTGATGCGTTCTTAGGCGCAGAAGATATGGCCCTCCTTAATGGTTCTCAGGAAGAAAATTTGGAGAAAATAGCTATTCAGAGATGGATTGCCAACTATACCGATGGTTATGAAGCCTGGGCAGTTGTCAGAGATACCGGCTATCCAAGTACGCTTGCAGCAGGGGTTAGCGATGTTGATATTTATGGTCCGGGTACAATTACTGCGGGAGGTTATCCACAGCGCATGAGATATGGAAGTGGACTTCAACTTTCGAATCCTGATAATTACAATGCAGCTATCCAACGTCAAGGTCCTGATATGCAGGAAACTAAGCTCTGGTGGGCTAAATAAAATAATTTATATACCTAATACAAAAAAGGTTGCCTCACAAGGGCAGCCTTTTTTCGTATTGCGGGCATGGTAATAGTCTCCATATGCCGGGTTGATAGGAAATTAGCGATTGAAGCCACATGTCGCTGAAGCGTTACCGTACTCCGCCAAAAACTTTGCAATGCCGAGGTCGGAGGCACAGGGTGTTGGAGGCAACTCCAAATCTGAAATCTGCCGCAGGTTAACAATTTACTTGCTTACCAATTATGTGAGATTTTTATGGTACATCATGCAATCGCTTTAATGATTTCAGAACTCTGCAAATTCATCGTGAAAAACGCAATAATCGCTAATTTATTTTATCACTGGATTTTAGGCTATAAATTAACCTGATTGAGAATTGACTGCATGATAAGAGCCGTAGCACCTATGCTGAAGCTTCGGCGAAAGCATATTCATGTACGGTTCCCTGCCTCGTCCGGCAGGCAGGTGGGAGAGGCTTGGGGGTGAAATTACCTACTCGATTGTGTGTAGGTTTTATTTTATCCCTCCAAAAGCTCCAAAGCACATATTTTTATGTAATATTTCTGTCTTTCCAAATCCTATTTTTTTCATCAATTCCAACTGGTAAGTCATTGGCCTAGGAGAATCTTCTTTTTCTACATAATCCAAAACTTTTTTTCTATAGTCTTTTCCGTCTATCCTTTCCAAATAATCTCCGTAACGCTCCCAAGTATATTCGTTTACAGCCTCTGTTTCTTGGGTTATCAAATCAGAAATCATCAAACACCCTCCAGGTTTAAGTAAATCATATAACTTTCGGAATGTTGTTTCCCAATCTTTATCATTTCTTAAATGATGTAATACTGCTCCAGCTAATATAATGTCGAAATTATTTTCTTTTAATTCAATATCTCTAATATCTCCCTGTAGTGTTGTTACTGAATTATTTGTTTTCGCAGAAACTCTTTCTTGTGCTTTATCAAGCATTGGTTTACTCAAGTCCACTAATGTACAATTTAGATTAGGCATTTTTGATAACATTTTCAAACTATAATTTCCTGCACCGCAACCGATATCTAATATGTTTTCAGCATTAGGCTTGATGCGTTTAGATGCTTCAGTGATAAGTTCAAGAGATATTTGGGCATCAATTGTTGCAACTTGACCAGTGTCTAAATTTGAAAATCGTTCTACATCATTATCAAAACGTTCTTTGATTTCTTGTACTGTCGATTTATTCATAATATATCTGTATATCAGCATTTTAAATGTTTCAATAATTATCTCCCGAATTATTCGGGTTAAATAAGTTGATTCAAAAGTAATATTTTGTATTGATACTTAATAAGACTTAATTTGTCAATTAATAATACTTTATAAGTATAGTTATGGAATTACGACATTTAAGATATTTTTTGGCCGTAGCTAATGAATTGAGTTTTACAAAAGCATCTGAAAAACTTTTCATTTCTCAGCCTCCATTAAGTAGACAAATAAAAGAACTTGAAAATGAGATAGGAGCTAAGCTATTTGATAGGAATAATAAAAAAGTTGTATTAACAGAAGCAGGGAAATTCTTTAAAGAAGAAATTGTTAATCAATTGCAAAATTTAGAATCAGTCATATTAAAAACGAGAAAAATTGCAGAAAATATAAGCGGAGAATATAGGATTGGATATATCAGTTCAACATTTTCGGATACGATTACAAAGCTTGTTCAATTTTTAACAAAAAAATATCCTTATCTGACTATAAAATTATACGAAGTTTCTACTATAAAACAAATCCTGGCATTGGAACAAGGTAAGTTAGATTTAGCGATAGTAAGAGCACCTTTGGTATCTACAAAAATTGATTCAAAATTATGGTTTAAAGATTCTTATGCTTTGGTTTTTAATAATAGCAAAACAAAAATAAAAGACGTAGATGATTTAAGTAAATTAAAAAATGAACTCTTTGTTTTTTTCAATAAAGATTATGCTCCTATGTATTATAGTTCTTTAATTGAAATTTGTTCTCAATATGGATTCACACCAAATATTGTTCATGAATCAAATAACATTAACTCTATAATTCAATTAGTAAGAAATGGTTTAGGTGTTTCTATTGTACCATCGAGTTTAAAAAAGAATCATATTTATCCAGAATTGTCATTTCTGGATTTAGATAATAACTTTTCCACCGATGTTTTACTTGCAACACCTAAAAATGAAGAATCACAAATTACAGATTCAGCTGTATCTTTTTTATTAGTATGATTTGTACTTACACAATACACATTATTACCTGCTGGCCTTATTATTATTTGATGTAAATTAATCAAATCCACCTGAAACACTTATTTTTTGACCTGTAATCCAAGAGGCATCATCTGATGCTAAAAATACTGCCAAATGAGAAATATCACTTGTTTTCCCTGTTCTACCTAAAGGTGTGTTAGCTACTATAAATGCCTCCATTTCAGTACCAATTTGATTTCCTTCTGTTTCTGTTGGTCCTGGTAGTATCGAGTTTATTCGAATATTTTTAGGTCCAAGTTCCTTGGATAATGTACGAGTTATAGCATCCACAGCACCTTTAGTAGCTGAATATAATGATGCCATAGGTGTTGCTTTGATACTCGCTACAGAACTAATATTAATAATACAGCCTCCATTGTCATCAAAATGATTAACTGCTTCTTGAATTGATAGAAAAACACTCAAAACATTCACATTAAAGTGATTGTAAAATTCATTTTCTGTTATACTATCAATAGGTTCAAATTTATAAATACCTGCATTGTTAACTAAAACCGTAATCTCTCCAAATACTTCTTTTGATTTAATAAAAAGACTTTTAACTTCTTTTGCATTGGCTACATTTGCCTGAATAGCAATTGCTTTTCCTCCATTTTCTTCAATTTCAACAACAACTTTTTGAGCACCAATTTCATCTGTATTATAGTTGATTATTGCTTTTGCGCCTTCTGATGCCATACTTTTAGCAATTTCAGCACCTATTCCTTTTGATGCACCTGTGATTATTGCAACTTTGTTTTCTAACTTATTCATAATTTCTAATTTGTTATTTAACTATTTTAATTTTACAAAATTAGATTATTGAATTATGGCAAATGTTGCTATATGGCAAAAAATGATTTTTTAGCCCTAATTCTACTTAATGTATATTGAGAAATTCCAAGATGTAATGCAATATGCTTTTGTGAAACACGCTGAACAATGGTTGGGCTTCTTTTCACAAATTTAGTATACTTTGTCAATGCGTCTTCAACAAGCATCTCATTTTTTATTGTGAATTTTTCAAGTAATGCTTTTTGTTTTAAATCATTAATAATTTTTTAAAAATTCAAGATATTATCTTCTAAAATTTTATATGACGAACTGGTAATCGTTATCACCTTACAACTTGTTAATGCTGTTATGTTTTCTTTAGAAGGGGTTTTATAAAAAAAACTGTTTAAGTCAATTGCAAAATGACCTTCATCTACAAAGTATTTAATAAACTCTTCTCCATCAGATTTGAAACTTGACACTTTAAAAATGCCATTCTCAACAAACCCTAATTTTTGACATATTTTACCCTCATCATTATAACTATCTCCTTTTGAAAAAAAATCTATTTTTAGATGCTTTTTTATTAAAAGTTGTTCTTGATTTGAAATGGGTAGTATTGAATTAAAAAGGGTTATTAAATTATCCATTTATGTTAAATTTTATTGTTTTTTGCTTGCAGGTAATGTTAGGGCTATGTGAATTACACATAGCCCTACTGTATTTTTCCTCAATCTAATAAGTTTTTGATGTTATTAAAAGAACTTGTTGCTACATGTGTATAGACCTGTTGTTTTCAATGAACTGTTCTTCAACAGCTACCTGGATGTTTTGCAATGTGCCATTTTCAAATGCCGACAGCCCTTCATCATCGATGGCAGGCGGAAGGAACAGGTCCATGAACTATCTTCGTATTTTTTATGAGGTGATATATTCTTTTTAGTTCCAGCTTTTGTAGCAGCATTTTTTATTATGAGTGAGATGCAATTTCTAAGTCATTACCGCAGGTGGAGGAGGATTTCAAGGCACTAAAACTGGAGACTATTATTATGCCTTCAAATTGCCTGAAAAATCCAGGTAAACTGCAAAATATTTATTCTGGCTTTAATAGGTTTACGATAATTGTTTTTTCTTTTTTGATAATTTAATCTCCAGCAAGCCGGAAATCCAATAATGCTGGGTTTAATGTATATAATGGTCTACTATATCCCTATGCCAGAAAGATAGGGCAGGAGCTAAACACAGACTGAGGTTCAGGCTCTATTTACTCATTCATTTGAGGAGAGCATATAAAACCGTTATTCAACGGTTACAGATTTTGCCAAATTTCTTGGCTGATCGACATCGCATCCCCTGAAAACCGCAATATGATATGCCAATAGTTGCAAGGGCAAAACTGCCAAAAGCGGAGCTACAGCAGGATGAGATTTGGGGATCTCCATAAAATCATTTGCCATTTCTTTCAATAGCTTATCTCCTTTTGTTACTACAGCAATTACATTTCCTTTTCTTGCTTTTACCTCCTGGATATTGCTTACAATTTTATTATAATATTCGTCATGTGGAGCTACCATTATCACCGGTAAATTATCATCGACAAGCGCAATAGGGCCATGCTTCATTTCGCCGGCAGCATAACCTTCTGCATGGATATAAGAAATTTCTTTTAGCTTCAGTGCTCCTTCGAGCGCAACAGGAAATAAATAGCTTCGTCCTAAATATAGCGCATTAACAGCATCCTTATACTTTTTGGCAACTTGTTTGATTTTATCATTACTTTTTAAAATCTGACGCTCTTTATTGGGAACATCAGCCAGTTCTTTTACCAATTCTTTATAGACTGCATCTGAAATTGTATTTTTCGCTTTAGCTAATTTTATTGCGATCATGGTGAGTACTGCTACCTGGGCTGTAAATGCCTTTGTAGATGCAACACCAATTTCAACGCCAGCGTGGGTATATACCCCTGCATCAGTTTCTCTTGACAAGGTTGAGCCAACAACATTGCAAATTCCCACAACAAGCGCTCCCTTTTCTTTGGCCAAATGAAGTGCCGCTAAAGTATCGGCTGTTTCACCGCTTTGGCTTATGAGCAAAACAACATCTTTACTGCTCAACACAGGTTTTCTATACCTAAACTCCGAGGCATATTCTACCTCAACCGAAACCTGGGCATATTCTTCAAACAGGTATTCAGCAATTAAGGCAGCATGCCATGATGTGCCACATCCAATTATTACAATTCTTTCAGCGGCAACAATTTTTGGAAATACTTTTAGTAGTCCTCCCAACACAATTTCTGAATAATCTGATTTTAATCTCCCTCTTAACGTATCATGCACAGTATCAGGCTGTTCAAAAATTTCTTTTAACATGTAATGATCAAAATCACCCTTGTTTAGCTCACCAATTTTAAAATCCAAATTGCTAACTGTTAATGTAACAGGATTATTTTGGATGTTTTTTACGGTAAAGTTATTTTTTTGGATTACAGCTACATCTTCGTCGTTGAGATATACCACCTGCTTGGTATATTCTGCTATGGGAGAAGTATCGCTAGCGATGAAATATTCTCCAATTCCCAAACCAATTACGAGTGGACTTCCCTTTCTGGCAACAACTATTTTTTCATTTTCCCGATTACACAAAACGGCAATTCCGTAAGCCCCTATTACTTTTGAAAGTGCCAATTGAACTGCAATTTCAGATAAAATATCATCTCCCTGAAGGTAAAAGAACTCAATTAAATTGGCGAGGACTTCCGTATCGGTATCACTTTGAAAAGTGAATCCATGATTTTTCAAATCATTTTTTAACTTAGCGTAATTTTCTATTATTCCATTATGAACCACTGAGAATACGCCATTCATGGAGTTCTGAGGATGTGCATTGTCATCATTAGGTTCACCATGTGTTGCCCAGCGCGTATGCCCAATTCCAATATTTGCCTTGGTATTTTTCTTGTTCACAAAATCTTCAAGCGCCTTTACCTTTCCCTTTTTTTTATAAACTTCAATTTGACCATTAAGAAGTGCAACTCCTGCAGAGTCGTATCCTCTATACTCCAAGCGTTTCAATCCATTTATTAAAATAGGAAATGCTTCTTGCTGACCGATATATGCTACTATTCCACACATAATTTACTAATTTTCTATTGTTGATTTATTAATTGCTTTACTCACACTATCAATAATCTTGTTGCCAAGATCTTCTTTGACTTCCATGTGTATTTTGATCGCCATCACTGTTTCATTTTTCTCAAATTCACCGCGAACTTGAACAAAATCTTCTTCTCTTGCACCATTTTGACCATCGACACCGAAGCCTGTCATTTTTGTAAGCGAAAACTCTTTTCTTGCATCTTCATACAAATACCCATCTATCTCCAATACGCTTTTCTTCCATTTATTTACTACAGAAATTACATCTTCTGCGGTAAATTCCTTTGCGCTTTTGCCATAAAACTGTTCTAACATATCCTGGGCCCAGGTCCACTCGTAGCTATAATAATTTTTATGCAGGGAAACCAAAGCTGAATTGACTTCTTCAAGGGATGAAGTCGCTCCCTGCTCAATAGAATTCATTATTTTGTCCAATGCTTCATATGGGCAAATCAACCCGGAAAGATCAACCCAATTCCCTTTTCCCAGAGAGGTGTCTTTTTTCATTGTATTCCGAATGTCATTGTTATGCTTAAAGACTTTTCCTTTAAGCCTTGTTATTAGTGAATTTCCTAAAAATTTCCATATGGCCAATTCGTAAAGTAAAATACCTCTGTCCAGGGATTTTTTAGTGATTTTCATTTTCTGATAACTATATTCACTTGCAAATTCCCCTGAGGATTCTCTTATTGCCAAAAGTTTTTTTCTGCCGTTTATCATTTTTTGAATTGTATATGGACTTAACAAATTGAAATTTATAAGGTCCAGCAAATTCGAATCTTTGCGTGTATCACGTTTTGGCCATTTTTGAGAATCCCGAATTGTACCAATACTTTTTAAATTAATGGCTGGTACCAAAACACTCTCGTCTTTATTTTCAATGATATAGGAAAAAGGAAAATCTGTTGTATCGCTGTGCTTGTAATGTCTTCCCATAACCAGTGAAAAAGCACCTATTCTTGATGGCCAAAGGATGTATGAGTCACTCGTGGTTTTTGCGCCTCGTTCCAAAATTCCCTGATGTATCGGCCCCAATTTATAAAGATGATTACTTTGATTAGAGCCACTTCCTGCATTAAGAAAGGAATACATCCCGGAAATTAACAAGGTAGATTTGTGGTGTGTCACCGTATACGGTCCTGCAAAGATAGCACATGCTTCTCCGTGAAACCCCTGACAATTGGCGAAGAATAATGAATTTACTGCAGAATAGTGTTTGTCAAGAATGCATCCCTGGCCAACGAAACATTTAGAGATAAGTGTAGCATCTGTAATTTTGGAACCTGAGCAGACAATAAAATCTTCCATTATTACCCCCTCACCAATTTTAACCGGCGCAATCTCATTGCCATTAATACTGCCGTTTTTCAATATTTTCGCCCCATCAATAATTGTGCCCGGTCCAACTTTCACATTCAAAATAGTATTGCAATTAATTATTTTGGAACGATCACCAATCACCCCAGTTTTACTTTTAATAAAATCACAATATTTGGATACCATGGCAACCAAAGATGATACCAGTTTTGGTCGATGGCGATACAGAGCTATCATATAAGCTACATGGGTTGATAAAAAGTCATAAATCGGTACTTCCCTACCTCCACCTTCATTGATGGTTTCGACTTTAACTCCATTCCCAAAATTTGCTTCTCCGTCGACAGCCAGGGTTGTCACATTATGGATTACAACATTTTCTCCAATATTGTAATTGGCGATGTAACTGCGTACATTATGTATGAGTGTATTTTTTCCTACCTCGCAATTGTGCAACCAAGAGTTATAAATTCCAGTTTTAAAAGTAATTCCTCCTACAAGTTTTACTGAAGTGTTGAAGCTATTTAATTTGATATGACCAGAGAATTTACTGTTTTCAATATTGTCTGGAATAAAATCTTTTGAAACCTTTATCAAACTCCAGTCGGTCGAAGAACAACCCTGATAAACCAGCTGGCCTATCTCATCGTCAAGAAGTTGTCTGTAGTATTTGTTTTCCATTAATAGGTGTCTTAACTTTTTCTTTTGAGCATTCAAATATAAGCTAAAAAGAAATTAACCTTTTAGGTAATAACACTACAATATGACATGTGGTATGATTAAAAACATAACGTTAAAAAATAACTAATTGTGAATTAGTACTATAACATATGTTAAAACATATCAAAAAAAATTGTTTTATATTTTATAACATAACATATTGCATGATTTTAAACTCCCTTTAAATAATTATGAAGTCGAATTTCTCTCGGAAGCTTTAATTTTTTTCTTAACCTGACCCTGGCAATTTCAACGCTTTTAGACCCAATATTTTGTAAGCCTGAGATTTCTTTGCTAGTTAAATTAAGTCGAAGATAGGCGCACAGTTTTTTTTCTTTGGAAGTTAGATTTGGGTGTTTGGTTTGTAGCCGTTCATAAAAACCGGGATATAATTTTTCTAATTGCGTAATCACCATTTCCCAATCAACCGGCACTTCCGGAACCTCACCTAGGATTCGTAAAAGTTGGAGTATTTTTTCATTATCTTTTTTCGAATTATTGTGAGCAATAATATTGAGTTGCTTTTTAACCAATGTAATCAATTCATTTTTTTGCGAAAGTTGCAATAAAAACGAGACCAACTCACGCTCTTTCAGATCAAGCTCAGATTTAAACCTGAGCTTAGCACGTTGCTCAATCTCCTTTCCTGTAGAGAGATTTTTAATATGGCCCAATGCAGACTTCAAATGAGTTGTATTGTGTATGGAGGCACGTATTCCCAGATAACGACCCTCTTTGTTATAGACTGCTCTAACATTCATAGAACACCAGCGCAATTGTTTGTGTCGCGTTAATATTCTAAATTCAAGTGTCTGGTTAATAAGAAGTTGGTCAAGCGAAGATGCGAGAAAATCCATAAACTTATTTCTATCTGCTTCATAAACTAATAAGTTTGATAAACTCCCTGATTCAATAACTTGATTTGCCGTAAATCCGGTGAGGTCAAAGCAAGATGGCGAGCAATATTTTATGGTATTGTCAGGTGCTATCCAAATTTCCCATCCAAAAGTAAAATCTGCAACCAATTGGTAATATTGCCTCAGATCTTGTTCTTCTTCCAATAAGGTATGCGCTTCTTCCAGTTCATATCTTACGCTTGAAAGTTGAGACTCCAGTTCATTTATGCGCAAATTGTATTTACTATCATCCATTTTTTTTGCCATGATTTTTCATTTAGGGGAGTCTCAATTAATTCATTCGCATTACGAGCCTATCTGCCGTCTTTAGGTTTATATTTTGTTACCCACCGTTCCCACTCTATTTCGTAATCATTTCAGTTAGCCCTTTGAGGTATGTTTCTAATCTGTAATGCAAAATAGAATCAACAATCAATGTAGTTAGAAATAATGCCATTAGACCAATAGCAAGACCTTTAAAATAATCTTTTGAGAAAATGAAGTAAACAATAACTGATAATACAATGAGCACAGACCAAACTATTTTAAGGGTCTTAAAAGTTTTGTCACCTTTTAATGCCTTGTCATACTCTTGTTTCAATGCTTTTTCAGGACTTTCCTCATAAACCGCTGTGACTTTTGTTATCTGGCTTTGACGTCCAAATGTTTGATAACCTCCATAACCTAAAAATATCATAAGCATTAATCCCAAAGGAATTAATGCCCCTTGAAGTAGTTCGTGATTGCTTTTTATTATTGCGATCCCGCCAATAAGAATTAGCAAGCCAATAGTGAGCATTATTTTTCCTTGAAAAATTTCGCCCTCTACCCATTCTGATGTGTATTTTAAAAGTTCCATATAGTTATCGTTTTATTTAATTTCTTGCATTTGTCTTATTTGTTTTAGCATCATTTTTTTAGGTGTAAATGGTATCATTGAGACCATTATTTTTTACGGAAAAGTAAGTCCAGAAATAACATCTAATTTTCCCTTCATCATACCATTGTATCCGTCTTCGGCAACACTTCTTGCACTTACAGGGTTATTAAGCAAATCAGTTTTATCAACTCCAGATACTTTACCAAATTGAGTTTCGGTTGCTCCAGGCATTAAATTGGTGACTGTAATATTTGTGTCGCCTAATTCTTCTGCAATAGCATTACTAAAAAAAGTTACATAAGCTTTAGTGGCAAAATATACTGCTTGCAAAGGCCCAGGCATTAGGCTAGCGGTTGAAGATACATTAAGAATTTTCCCTTCGTTATTTTTTACAAAATCTTGCAAGAAATAATGAGTTAAAGCAGTTAATGCACTTATATTTAGATTTATCATCGCCAAATCTTGTTCTAATTCCCTTTCATTGAATTTCCCTAATCCACCAAAACCAGCATTGTTTATTAAATAATCTACTTTAAGTCCAGCCTCTTGAATTTGCTCATAGATTTCTTTGGCTGCATTTAGCTTTGTTAAATCTTTGTGAATTACAAAGACATTTACTTTGTAGGTTTCTTCAAGTGCTGCTTTTAGTTCATTCAATTTGTTTTCGCTTCTCGCTACTACAATTAAATCCCCGCCTTTTTCTGCGTGTATTTTTGCCAGTTCTTTTCCTATTCCGCTACTTGCTCCTGTAATTAATGCTGTTTTTTTCATTGTGTTGTTTTAAAATAGTGAGTACTTACTTTTGTATTTGATTATTTTTTTTAGACTGAATATTTTGTGATTAAAAATTGCTTGAATTGATTAGCGTTATTAAAATTTCCTTTAAGTATTTCGGAAGAAATCGCATCTAAAATTTGACTCATAAGTTGCGCTTCCAATGCGGGGTTTTCATAGTTTAGTTCAGAAAATGCCCAAGTTAGTTTATCGATTAATGGTTGCATTTTTTTGGGGTTATTATACTCTTGTTCCCATTTAAGTTTAAACTGTAGTTTCCAATAATCATATTCTGATTTTTTAATTGAGAAAGGTAATTCTATTGTTTTTTTAATGACTGATTCCGCAGCGTTTTGTTGTAAAATATTGACAAACAAAGCAGCAGCTTTCTCTTCTGCATTTCCCATTATGGCATTTAATAGCGCCTTTTTGTTCTTAAAGTGTTTAAATATTAGCCCTTCTGAAACACCCGCTTTTTTGGCTATGCTATTGGTCGAAGTCGCATTAACACCTTCATTGGCAAATAGTTCCAATGCACTCTTCAATATTTTCTCTTTCTTTTCTGTCATCAATTAGTGAGTAATCACTTCCAAATGTACGAAAACTATTTGAAAGACAAGGTATTTTTTTTGAATGATGGGTGACAACGTCATGCTGCCCAACAGCAATTTATTTCCAATCTAAGCTTCAATTCCTTTTACGGATTGCACAAAATTTGATATGTCTTTTTCGAGGTCATTGGAGCCTTTTAGCACATCGATGAAAGCCGATCCGATGATGGCGCCCGAGGCGTGCTGGCAATCATTTATCTACTCGATTGCCTGTAGTGTTATTAAGCTACATTAAATTCATTTTGATTCATCTTAACACTAAATTTCACACTTGCTTTCAGGGCATTGAATACTTTTAAGATCGTCTCTATTGTTACGTTTTTTGTATTCTTTTCTAGTTTTGAAATTTGTGACTTTTGAACTCCAACTAATGCTCCTAGTTGCTCTTGGGTCAAGTGTCGTTCTTTTCTTACGGCTTTAATCATATCTCCTAGCACTTCCATTCTCAAGTCAAATTCATATATGTCACGATCAGGAGTTCCAACTTTCCCTATATCTCGGTCTTTAAGCTGGTCAAGAGTCATCATTTTCATTTTTTTCTTTTTAGTTTCCATGTCGTTAAGTTTTAAAGATCTAAATATTCTGTTCTAATTTTCATTGCCTTATCTATTTCAGCTTTTGGCATTTTATCAACTTTTTTGATGATTCCGTGTGTAGAAACCACTAATGTTTCTGTCTTTTCAGTCTTGTCCCAAAAAGCAAGTAGCCGATATTGAAGACCACTATATTTTGTTCTAAACTCCCAGATTTCAGGAGTTAGCTTCTTAAACAATTTTGGGTCGTTTGCCAACTTTGCTTTATCAATATTGTAGTAAACTTTCTTTTTGGTTTTTAAGTCCAACAAGTCGATAAAGTCAAGTGCCTGTTCAAGAAAAATGACTTCGAATTTTGGTTTCATTTTTTATTATTTTCAAATACGATAACAAAGGTAATGAAAAGTTGACATTTATGGAAACTTGTTTTGTAATACAGGCAACGTTAGGCTATATATACAATTTCATATAGCCTTACAGTATTTTCCCGCAATCTAATAAGTTTTTTTATCAGAAGAACTTGTTGATAAATGTATATCTCTGTTGTCTTTAGTGTACTGTGTGCTCACAATGCCCAA
>CAZDRA010000050.1:0-30189 GCA_964507705.1 uncultured Roseivirgaceae bacterium
CGCCTTGATGCAGGTTCGTGGAAGTCTCAAAAATTCAAAGGTGAAAAAATTCCAACCTTTGAGGAAACACTATCAATAATGCCTGATGATATTTGGCTAAATATCCATCTCAAAGGAGGTGGAAAACTAGGAAAAAAGGTAGCTAAGGTTTTAACAAAACAAGATAGACATAGACAAGCATTTTTAGCTTGTGGTACAAATGCTGCTGTAGCTGCTCACAAAGTAAATCCCGAAATTCTAATTTGCAATATGGAACGGCAAGCCGATACAGATACATATGTAGAGCAGACTATTGCGAGCAAGAACGAATTCATTCAGTTGTACAAAGTTACAGTTACCCCCAAAATAGCTGATTACACTAAAAAATTAAAATCAAATAATGTTAAAATAAATTATTGCTGTACAGATTCTCCGGAAGATGTAAAAATATTATTCGACTATGGGGTAGAATTTGTATTGGTTAATGAACTTGGAAAAATGATGGATTCTTTAAATTTGGAAATAAAATAGATACAAATATTGCCTGTTGACTCACCCACATTACGATCATGCAAGTGCGGCACATATCCTTACTTATTGCAATCCAGGAAATTGCTGAAGCAATATTGAGTGGTGATGAGCAATATTATGGCTATCTAAAACATTCAAATCTGAAACGGTTGACCAAATTGTGGATGACAGGGAAATACTAATTCGCTAAGGAAATTTGCAAATGCAGAGATGGACACAATACTACCGGGTCATGGCCTAATTTATTTTCGCAAACCACAATGGCGTGTAGAGGAGGTATTAAATTCCTCCTTGATGGAATGGCGATAAGTGCAAAAATAACGGTTCATACTTCTTGAATTTTTATCTATTTCTTAATTTTACAATCAAAATAAAACGATATGAACACAGCCCAAAAAGGGATTTTCATTGAAGGAAATATTGCCTTTACTTATTTAGAATACAACCTCAATTATTCTAAAAACCAGAGTAAAATAAAATCTGCCCTAAATAACATTAATAATATAAGCGATGGGAAGGCTCACATCGTTATTTGCTTTGGGAAAAAGGCCTGGGATTGGATAAATCCCAACTGGGCTCCTGAAGGCTTTGCAGATTTTAAGGAAGTAATTGGGCAGCAAGGATATGCTATGCCATCAACTCAGAGAGACATATTCTTTTGGTTGAACAGCGACCACAAAGACAATAATTTTGATATTGCCAGGGCTGTTCACAATGAAATGAAATCACTGGCAACCTTAGAAATAGAACAAGAAGGCTTTAGATATCACGATTCGAGAGATTTTACAGGATTTATTGATGGCACAGAAAACCCAAAAGAGGATGAAAGGTATGGAATTGCGTTGGTTGCTAAAGGAAACCCTGGAGTAGGAGGAAGTCATGTTTTTACCCAAAAATGGATTCATGATTTGGATGCATTTCATGCTCTACCAGTTGAAATGCAGGAAAAAGTTATTGGAAGAACCAAGCAGGACAGCATAGAATTGGAAGGAGATGCTATGCCCGATAATTCACATGTAAGCAGGTCAGATGCCAAAGTCGATGGAGTAGCCATGAAAATTTATAGGAGAAGTACGCCTTTTGGAAATGTGAGTGAGCATGGTTTGTTTTTTCTTGCTTTTGCATGCCATCCTTATAGAATACAGATACAATTGGAGCGAATGACTGGAGCTACTGAAGATAAAATCCACGATAAAATCATGGAATATTCCAAACCAGTCACAGGATCTTATTGGTTTGCTCCGTCAGTAAATGATCTTGAAAAAATGATTAAATAGAAATTGAGGTTAGCACACAAAGTTCATTGTCTGCTAACCCTTCAAAAACAGTTTGCTATTTTTTTGTTTCTTTTTTCTCCTTTGGATTAATTTTCTCTTTTATCTTCAACTCAAGTTCTTCCATCATTTCAGGATTATCTTCTATCAATCTTTTCACAGAATCTCTTCCCTGGCCAAGTTTATTGCCATCATAAGAAAACCACGAGCCTGCCTTTTGAATAATTTCCAATTCAACACCAATATCAAGAATCTCCCCGCTTTTAGAGATTCCCAGTCCGTACATGATATCAAATTCAACAACTTTAAATGGAGGAGCAACCTTATTTTTTACCACTTTAACCTTTGTTCTATTTCCCAAAATGCTATCAGCACTTTCTTTTATCTGGCCAATTCTTCTTATATCCAATCGGACGGAAGCATAAAATTTCAGGGCATTTCCTCCAGTTGTTGTTTCCGGATTGCCAAACATGACACCAATTTTTTCCCTCAATTGGTTAATGAATATGCATGAACATCCGGTTTTACTTATTGCCCCGGTAAGTTTTCTTAAGGCTTGCGACATCAACCTGGCCTGAAGACCCATTTTGCTATCACCCATTTCTCCTTCCAGCTCTGCACGAGGTACAAGAGCTGCCACAGAATCGACTACAATTATATCTATTGCGCCAGATCTGATGAGGTGTTCTGTAATTTCCAGTGCCTGCTCTCCATTATCTGGTTGAGAGATTAATAAATTCTCAGTATCTATGCCCAATTTCTCAGCATATAATTTATCAAAAGCATGCTCAGCATCAATAAAAGCGGCCAACCCCCCTTTTTTCTGTGCCTCTGAAATACAATGCATTGCCAAGGTCGTTTTTCCCGAAGACTCAGGACCGTAAATCTCGATAACTCTTCCTCTTGGGATTCCTCCTATTCCCAAGGCTATATCGAGGCCAAGAGACCCTGTTGGTATTGCAGGAATATCCATTACGCGCTCATCGCTAAGCCTCATCACTGTACCTTTTCCATACGTTTTGTCCAGCTTTTCCATAGTAAGCTGAAGTGCTTTTAGTTTTTCCTTATTGTCGCTCATTTACAAGTATTATTTATATTTACGGGATGTGAAAATAAGACTTCAAAGTTCAATATCAAAACCAGTTTTTAGAGAATATTGAATTGGATAAATGTGAGCCTAAAAAAACTTTTACGTTCTTTGAAAAGAATACTATTTCCCAATTCTAAATATAGTTTACCTCCTGAATAACAATTTTTTAATGTCTATTATAAAAAAAATACTTCTGTCTATAATTCTATTTGTATTCGCATTTTCATTGATCAATTACAAATTGATATTGTATGGACTGAGCCAGGGAAAAGGCCAGTTAGAAATTGTGAACAACGCTATGCCAATCGACCAAGTATTAAATGATCCTGAGTTTCCAGATTCCTTGAAGGTAAATCTCAGATTGGTTGATGAAATAAAATCATTCGCATTTGATTCTTTAAATATTAATTTTTCTAAAAATTATTCCAAGGTATATGATCAGAAAGGAAAAGAGCTCATGTTCGTTGTCACTGCATGCGAGCAATTTGAGCTGAAACCCAAAGAATGGAGATTTCCTGTAATTGGAACTTTTTCTTATAAGGGATTTTTTGATAAGCAAAAAGCTATGGAGTTAGCAGCTAAATTGAAAGCTGAGGGTTTAGATTCAAATATACGAACAGCAGGTGGTTGGTCAACATTGGGATGGTTTCAAGACCCTATTTTATCCAACATGCTTAATGATGATGAAGCTGGGTTTGCAGAACTAATCATTCATGAACTTACACATGGCACTTTGTTTGTGAAAGATAGCGTTAGATTTAATGAAAATCTGGCGACATTTATTGGTATTAAAGGAGCCGAGAGGTATCTACAATCTAAGTATGGAAAAAATAATAAGATTCTGTTGCAATATCAAAATGAATGGAAAGACAGAAACAATATAAGTAAGCATATCTTACGAGGAGCTTTATATTTAGAAAATATCTATAAGTCTATGGAAAATGAGCAATCATTTGAAACCAAATTAAAAATGAAAAATAATGCAATAGACAAAATCATAAGCACCATAGATACGATGGATATAAACAACAAAAAAAAATATGTCAATCATTATAGCAAGAAGAAACCCAACAATACTTTCTTCATGTCGTTTTTGAGATATAGGGGTGATCTTGAGGTGTTAGAAAAAGAACTTCACAAAATCTACCATGGAGATATCAGAGATATGTTGGCAGGTTACAAAATGAAATACTCATCTCTCTAAGCTAAGTATTGATGCTCAATAACAGATTCGGCAACCTGACTTTTTACAATCTTTCCTTCTGGATAATTTTGGTAATACTACCTAATTTGTTCGGGTTTGGAGAGCACAAAAAGTCATACAGAATAATCAAGCAGGAATGCCTAATTCCCGGTGAACGCATTGAGTACAGGGTCCATTATGGTTTTATCAATGCGGGTGAGGCCATTTTGCAAATGGACAAAAGTATTTACACAATCAACAATCGAGCGTGCTATAAAATTGATGTCTTTGGTAGGACAAAAGGATTTTTTGATTTGGTGACATCTGTAAGAGATAACTGGGGTACATATCTCGATACTTCGGCAGTGGTTTCTCAAATGTTTTATCAGAGTATAAAAGAAGGAAAATATCTTAAGAAAGAAGTGATAGAATTTGACCACGAAAATAATGTGGCCATAGTGAATAGATTAAACAAGGTGGATAGTTCCCTATTAAAAAAAGACCAATTCCCTGTGCCCCCAAATATTCAAGACATTGTAAGTGGGTATTATCATATGCGAACTTATAAGTATGACACAATGAAAACCGATCAGATTTTTACCGTAACGGGTTTTTTCGATGATACTACCTATCATATCAAGGTCAAATTTTTGGGAAGGAAAAAGATCAAAACAAAAATTGGTGAATTTGACTCTTTTATCATGTCACCAATTTTGCCGCCCAATGCATTTTTCAGAGGGAAAAACCCACTTAAAGTATGGGTGTCAGATGATAAATTTCGTATCCCACTAAAAATTAAAGCAGACTTGTTAATTGGTGCCCTGGAAATAGATATAAGTTCTTACAAAAAGTAAATACCTAGGGAACATCCGGAAAAGCAATTATCAAAATTGACAATTGCCATTTCAATTAATGGATCAAATTAAATATTCTACTCCAACGAACCTTACTAAAAAATGACTCATATTTATCAAGAGATAACCAAATAAAGAATGCCTTGCCAACAACATGGTCTTCAGGAACAAATCCCCAAAATCTCGAATCTTCAGAATTATGCCTGTTGTCGCCCATCATAAAATAATAATCCTGCTTAAATGTGTATTGCGAAATCGCTTCCCCATCAACATACAATCTTCCGTCCTTTAATTCTACTTCGTCGTTATGTTCGTAATTTTCTATTACATTTTTGTACAAAGCGATGGTTATCTCATTCAGATCAATCGTTACCCCTTCTTTAGGAATCCAAACCGGACCATAAAAATCTTCATTCCAGGGAAATAACTGACTGTTTTTAGGATAAACTCTTGGATTAACCTGATCAGAATTCATTTTTAATATTTCAACCCTATCTACAAATGGCAACTTTTCAAACTCAATGGCTGTTTCAGAGGTGGTATGAGCCAAGTAGCCATAGTTGGTTCTTTCGTGGTTGGTGATATCATACTTTTTAAATACCCGCTCTTTAATGTCCTGATTGGTAACAATATTGCGACGAAATTCCATTTTCTCAGGATTTTCAAGTGCTACATTATTTATATAAACTTGAGTATCAACTACCTTTATCGAATCGCCTGGTAGTCCCACACATCTTTTTATATAATTTGTCTTGAGATCTACCGGATATTCCAATTCCGGTGGATAGTTAAAAACTACCACATCATTTTGTTTGATTGAAGTAAATCCCGGAAATCTAAATTGTGGCAATTGAATCCAATCTACATAAGAAGGAATATTAGTTCCCCAAATTTTCTGATGCGTCAATGGCATTTGAATTGGAGTCTTTGGTGTTCTTGGTCCGTAATGAATTTTACTCACAAACAAAAAATCACCTACAAGAAGTGATTTTTCCATCGAAGGCGTAGGTATTGTAAATGCTTCTAAAAACAGCCATCTGATAATAGTTGCCGCAATTACAGCAAATAAAATTGCATCTGCCCATTCTCTTACAACAGACTTTTGCTCAGTCCCTTCATTTTCCTCTTTCTTATTCTCAAAAAAATCAAATTTCATTTCTATATTTTATTTTTAAAGGCCACAAATCTAATTGTTTAACTTAAAGGAATATAATTTATTTAAGATTTCATGAAATCATCCATGGATAAAATACCCTTCTTATCCAATATCCATTCGGCAACAAGTACAGCACCCAAGGCAAAACCAGTTCTGCTTTTTGCAGTATGGGTTATCTCAATTTTATCTACCTCCGATGTGTACTTTATGATATGAGTTCCAGGAACATTTGGCTCCCTTTTCGATATTATTGGAACAACTTCATCATTATCAGTCGGCTCATTTACCCAACTGGATTTTGAAGATATATTTTTAATTATTCCATCAGCGAGGGTAATGGCAGTACCACTGGGAGAGTCCAATTTTTCGGTATGATGAATTTCTAACAACTCCGATTTGTACCCAGGATGTTGTTCCATCATTTGCGCTAAAATCTCATTAAGCTTAAAAAATAAATTTACTCCCAAGCTGTAATTTGAAGCATAAAAAAATGCGCCATTATTTTTCAAACATAATGCATCAGCTTCAGGTTTTTTGTCTAACCACCCAGTGGTGCCACAAAGGACTGGGATATTGCTGTTGAGGCAGTAACTAATATTTTCGAAAGCTGCATCAGGTTGGCTAAATTCTATTGCCACATCAATGTCTTTGCTATCTATAAATTTAAGCGCCTGGGTGTTATTAATGTTAATTTTGTGAGCGATGATATGTCCGCGATCTTCTGCGATCTCTTCAATTATTTTTCCCATCTTTCCGTATCCCAATATTAAAATCCTCATTAGTTAAATCTTAGTTTTAATGAAAGTCCTATTAAATTAGTTTGCATAGCAGTTTGCCCAAAGCTTGGTTCAAGATTCAGGCTGATATCATCATCAATTGTAAAAAGCTCGAGGTGGGCATCTACGTGGGCATCGATAATATTCATAGCATAAAATAACAATGCCCCTATCATCACCAAATCCCTGTTCCTTCTCCAATAGTCTGTTCTATTTTGATAAAATTCAAGACTGAGACTTGGGTCAAATGGTGGAGTGCGATCATCCTGATCAAGGATAGCAATCAAGCCATCACGATATTGCTTGTACAATCTGTGATTGAAATTGATAAAATATCCAATCACCATTCCTCCACCATAAATCAGTGGTATTTTCCAATATTTTTTATTGTAAACCTGACCCAAACCGGGTAGAGCAGCGGAATATAATGCGGCTGTATTTGGCCTGTTTTCAAGTGTGTCCCTTTCTGTTTCAATATCTATAATTTCGTTAGATTCCAAAATCAGAGTATCTCGCGAATCAGTATAAATACCAACAGTATCCAATACTTCCTGTGCTTTGATATCCGAAGAAAAATTTATAATGAAAATAGCAGAAAAAACACAAAAGAATTTTCGTTTCATGGGAATTATAAATCCAGAATTTCTAAAATCCTATTCAGGTCTTCATGTGATAGGTAAGGAATTTTAATTGTCCCCTTATTGCTTTTGTCATTTTGAATCAATATTCTACTTCCAAAATGTGACGATAGCTTATCCTGTACTTGCTTCAATTCAAAGCTCAACTTTGAGTTTTTCGAAGACTTCTTACCAACTGTCCGAAATTCGTTTTCTTTAAATTTCTTTACCAATTCTTCAACTTTTCTGACAGATAGGTCTTCGTTTATAATCTGTTTAAATATCTCGAGCTGATGATCGATATTCTCCATATTGACAAGAGCTCGTGCATGTCCCATTCCAATTTTAGCATCGCGAATTCCTGCCTGCACATCGGGAGGCAGCTTGAGCAAACGAAGGTAATTGGTAACTGTCGATCTCTTTTTACCAACTCGATCTCCAAGATCCTCTTGCCGCAACTTACATTCCGATAGCAGTCTTTGGTAGCTTAGCGCAATTTCAATAGAATTTAGATTCTCACGCTGAATATTCTCTATCAATGCCATTTCCAGCATTTGCTGATCATCGGCAGTTCTCACATAGGCAGGAATACGCAAAAGGCCGGCAAGTTTTGATGCATGAAACCTTCTTTCACCTGAGATAAGTTGAAACTTCCTTTCAGAAAGCCTTCTTACAGTAATTGGTTGAATAATGCCCTGGACTTTTATAGATTCGGCCAGCTCAGCAAGTTTTTCCTCATTAAATTGGGTTCTTGGTTGAAACGGGTTTACTTCAATATTCAACAAGTCAACTTCATGAAAAGCGCTCACAGTTTTCACTTCTGTTGATCGTCTTCTTACTGGAACTGATTCCGGCGCATCAGTCAAAAGGGCACCTAAGCCACGGCCCAATGCATTTCTCCTTTTAGGTTTTTTATCAGCCATATCAATTATTTCAAAAGATTATTATTGGCCAAAATTTCCTTCGCAAGATTTAGATAGCTAATGGCCCCTTTACTATCAGCATCATGAGATATAGCGGGAATTCCAAAACTTGGAGATTCGCTCAATTTTATATTTCGAGGAATCAAGGTATCAAAAACAATATTTTTGAAATGCGTTTTCACCTCTTCCACCACTTGATTTGAAAGTCTTAATCTCACATCATACATTGTGAGTAATATTCCTTCAATCTCGAGGCTGGTATTCAACCGCGATTGAATAATTTTTATTGTATTTAATAATTTCCCCAACCCTTCTAACGCAAAATATTCACATTGCACAGGTATTACTATTGAATCTGCAACAGTAAGCGCATTGATAGTTATCAATCCCAATGAAGGAGAACAATCAATAATTATAAAATCAAAGTCATCTTTTATTGGCTCTAGGGCAATAAGCATTTTACCTTCTCTATTTTCGATATTGACCATCTCTATCTCTGCTCCTACCAAATCAATATGTGAAGGCAAAACGTACAAGTAATCGATTTCAGTATCGAGAATACAGTCTTTTGCATCAACCCCATCGACCATACATTCATATATGCTATTTTGAACTTCTCTGGGGTTGTGCCCAACTCCAGAGGTAGTATTTGCCTGAGGGTCTGCATCTACAATCAGCGTCTTAAACTCCAAAGCTGCTAAACTTGCGCATAAATTTATTGCTGTCGTTGTTTTTCCAACTCCACCTTTTT
This sequence comes from uncultured Roseivirgaceae bacterium, assembly GCA_964507705.1. Lineage (GTDB taxonomy): Bacteria > Bacteroidota > Bacteroidia > Cytophagales > Cyclobacteriaceae > JAAUQL01. The sequence continues at coordinate 9,135 of CAZDRA010000050.1, forward strand.
GATTGGCTACTGCAATGATTTTACCCATATATTGAATTTCTGTTCATTTACGTTTTAGAAAAATAAGTGCATCTCATCGTAAAAAATGTGTCACTTTTTTCTCTACACTCAATATGGATATTTTCAATATTGCTGAGGTGATACAATCCATATAACATTTTTCAAATAGATGAAAAATGTCTCGCAAAGATATAAGTTTAATTCATAAGTTTGACATTTTACTTTTTTACAATATGCACTTGTCGAGTTGAAAAAAATTATGACAGGTTTTGCGTAATTCAAAACTTAAAATCACCAATATGAAATTGGTGATTTTAAGTTTTGACAATTAATTTTTTGTAAAATTTACTTCTTTCCTTTCTTTGCTTTTAATTCCTTTTTCGCCTTTGCTTCATTTGAAGTTTTCATTGCATTTTCTAATCTGGACTGAAACTTAGACTTTTTCTTATCCTTATTTTTCAGTTTGTTCTCATCCAGAATTGCCCTGATCTTTGTATCATCTACAAACTTTCTGATAACTGCGATTTGGGCAAAAGAAACAATATTTGAAACAAAATAATAGAATGTCAGGCCTGCGGGAAAACTGTTCAGTACAAACATAAATATTACCGGCATAAAGTATTGCATGGTTTTCATAGGCCCCTGCATTTGTGCAGTTGATTGGCTGTTTATCCATGTATATAATATAGTCGATACTGTCATTAATAAAGTGAACAAGCTCACATGGTTTCCATAAAATTCACTTACAAGAGGTATGTCTGCGCTCCAGGAAATGATCGAATCGAAGGTTGCTAAATCTTCTGCCCACAAGAACGATTTATGCCTCATCTCGATGGCATTAGGGATAAACTGAAACATCGCAAATAATATGGGCATTTGAAGCAACATCGGAATACAACCACTCAATGGGTTTACGCCAACTTGCGAATAGAGCTTCATTTGCTCACTTTGCATTTTCTGAGCATCATCACCATATTTCTTTTTCAATTCATCCAACTCAGGTTTTAGGGCCTTTGTTTTCGCCATCGAAATGTGCGATTTATAGGTCAGTGGAGAAAGGAGTAACTTGATGATGAAAACAAGAATAATTATAATGAGGCCATAACTTTCTATGTACTTTTCAAGAAATGTAAATATTGTGATAATTACATACCTGTTTATCCATTTTATAATAGGCCATCCCAGTTCTAAATTTTCTTTAAAACCCGGAGCTACTTTTTTCAAAGTGTTTAGTTTGTTCGGACCATAATAATATGTATTTGCTCCGGCATCTTCCTTGAAGTTACTCAATGGAATATCTATCACTGCCTTGCAATACTTGACAGTCACTGTGTCAAGTTCGTTGTATTCTGTTGAAAAATATCCTCTGGAAACTGGCCTGTTAAAAATATAACCTGTTGTAAAAAATCTCTGCTTGAAGGAAAACCAACTCATTGGTTCTGAAATAGCAATTTCATCCTTGTCCGGTGAGCTGGAGCTCAAATCATCCTTTTCGCCAGCAGCAAGCCAGTAGTTGATTGCAGTATAGTTTCTGCTGTAATCTAAATTTGATTCCAGCCGTTTGAGGTAATTATCCCAAACCATTGAAACTTTGCTCCCTGCAATTTCATTTTCCAATCCATAAATTAGAAACTGATGAGTAACAACATAGCTATTTGGGGCCAATCCATAAATATGCTTTATGTATTTATTATTGCCCAAATTGGCAGTAAAAATAAGTTGGGTTGTATCTCCATTATTTCTTCTTTCCGATTTATAATACAAATCTGAAAGATCAATTTCACCATACTCTGTACTAATCAAGTACTTCAGTTTGCTCGATTCTTCATCGAGGATTACTAGATTATCAGCAAATAGATAATCGTCATATTCTTTTAAGGAGACCTCTTTAGCTAAACCTCCTTTTGTAGAAAAATTGATTTTTATAAATTCATTCTCAAGAATGATATCTTTTTCCTGTCCGGAAAATGCGGCTGTAAAAACCCCATAATTTCCAGTAATCAAACTGGAGCTATCTAATTCGTTTGATGGTTCATCAACAAATTTTTCTTTGATTATTGAGTTGTTACTATTCAATTGACTGGATTGGGGACTAATCGTATTTACTGTATCAGTTACCCCAGGAGTCTGCACTGGTGGTTCCGGTGCAAAAAAATAGAACCACACCATAAGCAGTGCGGCCATTAAAACAAATCCAACTGCCTGATTCTTATCCATTATAATTATTGATTAACTTCTATTCTTTTTCTGTCTCACTCTTGTAGTCAATTGCGGCTTTTATAAAGCCTATAAACAAAGGATGAGGTTCTATTACCCTACTTTTTAGCTCGGGGTGAAATTGTGTTCCTATATACCAGGGATGATTTTTCAATTCCATTATTTCAACAAGATTAGAGTCCGGATTTGTTCCCGAGGCTATCATTCCGTTTTTCTCAAATTTCTCTAAATAAGCGTTGTTGAATTCGTAACGATGTCTGTGTCTTTCAGAAATATCTTCTGCCCCATACATATCAAATACCCTGGTCCCTTTTTTCAGCCTGCAAGAATACGCACCTAATCGCATAGTACCACCCTTTTTGGTAATTTTCTTTTGAGATTCCATCAAATCAATAATGGGTTCCTTTGATTTAGGATTAATTTCGGTGGAAGCGGCTTTTTTTATGTTAAGCACATTTCTACCAAATTCGATTACGGCTACCTGCAGGCCAAGACAAATTCCGAAAAAAGGAATTTTATTTTCTCTGACGTATTTTGCAGCTGTTATTTTTCCTTCTATTCCTCTTTCACCAAATCCGGGTGCAATTAATACGCCATCATGTCCGCTGAGCAAGTCCGATACATTTTCATTATTTATATCTTCGGAGGATATCCAGCTTACATTTACTTTGCACTCATTTCTGGCTCCTGCATGAATAAATGATTCTGCTATGGATTTGTAGGCATCATGGAGTTCAACATATTTACCTACCAAAGCGATATTTACTTCTTTTGTTGGATTTTTGAGCCTCCCAAGAAATTCCTTCCATTGTTCCAAACCTGGTTCTTCTCCAATTGGAATATTAAATAATTCCAATACTCTTTCGTCCAGCTTTTCTTTTCTCATTAACAATGGAACATCATAAATCGTTTTTGCGTCTATTGACGAAATCACACTATTTATAGGCACATTACAGAATAGAGCAAGTTTTTTTCTGATATCATTGTTTATCGAACGATCAGACCTACATACAAGGATGTCAGGCTGTATCCCGGATTCTAACAATTTTTTTACTGAATGTTGAGTTGGTTTGGTCTTTAGCTCTCCAACTGCTTTCAAATAAGGAATCAATGTAAGATGGATAACTATACAATTTTCATGTCCGAGATTCCACTTTGTCTGTCGAATTGCTTCTATAAATGGCAGTGACTCAATATCACCTACTGAACCGCCGATTTCTGTGATAATGACATCAAAATCGCCATTCTGACCAAGAGCAAGAAAACTTCTTTTTATTTCGTCGGTGATATGAGGAATTACTTGTACAGTTTTACCAAGATACTCACCCTCACGTTCTTTTGTGATTACATTATTATATATTCTTCCAGTGGTGACATTATTTTTTTGACTGGTATTTGCAGCCAAAAAACGTTCGTAGTGACCAAGATCAAGGTCGGTTTCTGCGCCATCTTCAGTGACATAACATTCTCCATGCTCATATGGATTTAATGTCCCCGGATCAATATTGATATACGGATCAAACTTTTGAATAGTAACACGAAGGCCTCGTGCAATAAGCAACTTCCCCAAAGAAGCAGAAATAATACCTTTACCCAGAGAAGAGGTAACGCCTCCGGTAACAAAAATGTACTTAACTTGACCCATAAGATAAAAAAAACATTAGCGTAAAACTTATGGGGCACAAAATTAAAAGATTGAATTGATTTAACTTTAAAAAAGTTAAATTTTTAGTTTTTCGAAGTGAAAATTCTCATTCAGAAAATTCCAATAAAATTGAGATCAACTATGATTAATCCATTTAATGATAGACCCATTAAATACATAAAATTAGTTTTTGGCAATTTGCTTTTCTTGTCAATTTTCAAATACTCAATTTTGTAGTGTATAGGTTTTAATACTAACTTCGTGCTAAATTCTTATTCAACAAAGTCTCAATGCAAATTGAGGCTTTTTCATTTTCTATGGATTATTCAAAACATATTAATTCCAATGCTATTCTCAAATTGATCGGTGAAGTTGCTGGTCAGATTGAGACTTATGTGATTGGAGGCTATGTTCGAGATTTGCTGCTAGGCAAAGAATCTAAAGACATTGATATCGTATGCATTGGAGGTGGGATAGAATTAGCTAAAAAAGTTGCAGCCAAGCTGCCTTACAAAGTCCAGTTAAGTGTTTTTAAAAATTTTGGAACTGCACAAATAAAGTATAAAGACCAGGAGATTGAGTTTGTTGGAGCAAGAAAAGAATCATATCGAAGTGATTCGAGAAAACCCATTGTCGAAGACGGAACATTTGAAGATGATCAAAAAAGACGAGACTTTACAATAAATACTTTTGCCATATGCCTGAATAATGATCGGGCCGGAGAATTGATAGACTCTTTCGATGGCTTAAAAGACCTGAAGCGTAAAATAATTAAGACTCCTCTCGATCCATCTATCACGTTTTCAGACGATCCTTTGCGTATCATGCGGGCTTTTCGATTTGCCGCACAACTCAATTTTGATATTGAAGCCAAAACTTTCGAAGCAATAAGTGAAAATGCTCAAAGACTTAAGGTCGTATCTCAAGAGCGAATAAGCGATGAACTTAACAAATTAATTTTATCACCAAATCCTGGATATGGATTTAATCTCATGTTTCATGCAGGAGTGTTGGATGTTATTTTCCCCGAGTTATCAAAACTCCATGGGGTGAAGGCAATTGATGGAAAAGGGCACAAAGACAATTTTTTTCACACGCTGAAGGTTTTGGATAATGTAGTAAAAAAATCTGATGATTTGTGGCTGCGTTGGGCAGCGATTCTTCATGACATTGCCAAGCCCAAGTCCCAAAGATTTGACAAGAAAATTGGGTGGACATTCCATGGTCATGAAGATATGGGAGCAAAAATGGTCCCCAAAATATTTGAGCGGTTAAAACTACCGCTTAATGATAAGATGAAATATGTGAAAAAATTAGTACGGCTTCATCTAAGACCAATCGCCCTGGCAGGAGATAAAATTACTGATTCGGCCATAAGAAGATTGCTTTTTGAGGCGGGTGATGATGTTGATGATCTAATGACATTATGCAAGGCAGATATCACTTCTAAAAACAATATAAAAGTCGCAAAATACCTTGGCAATTTTGATAAGGTTGACCAAAAGCTAAAGGAAATAGAATCAAGGGATCATATTCGAAATTTTCAACCACCAGTTTCAGGGGAAATGATCATGGAATATTTCAATATTTCACCTTCAAAATATGTTGGAGAAATAAAAGATGAAATAAAAGAGGCTATATTGGAGGGCAGAATTAACAATAATTTTGAACAAGCATTTGAATTGATGAAAGATATTGGGAGATCTAAAGGAATAAATAAAGAAAAATAAAATTATAGAAATGGTGCTTTCGTGAATGTAGAAAGGATCATATACTGATGAAATTTTAAAATATAAATTATAAGAAATGAAAATTAACAAATTTAAAAAAGGATTGATGTTGCTGCTTATGGCAATTACGTTTAATGTAGCAAATGGTCAAAATAAAGAGACTCAAGGCACACAGCTTTTCAAACTCTATCAAATGAAATACGTGTTTGGGATGAAGTACAATGATACCGAAGTGGCCAAAGATGCACTCTATAGCATGATAGCCATGGACCCAAATGACGATTCATTGAAAATGCGCTTATGTTATTATTATTTTGAGCAGAATCAATATGCGTCAAGTCTATTTGTGTCGATGGATATACTTTCGCGAGAAACAGGACTTACAGATGCATTGAGAATAAATGCTATGTCATATGAGAATCTGGGGGTGCGTGATAAAGCTGTCGCTGCCTATGAAACATTATACCTGAAAGTCAACGAGTTGGGCGTTTTGTATCAGGTTGCTGTTTTACAATTTGAACTTGAAAGATTTGTCGAATGTATGACAAATCTTGATATAATTTTGAAAGACCCGCAATCAAAGGCGTTGAAGCTCAATTTTGCCAAAAACGAAACCGAACAGCAGGAAATCACAATGGAAGCTGCCAGCTACAACGTAAAAGGCATGATCGAAAAACAACAAGGGAATACTGCCGAAGCAAAAAAATATTTTGAAAATGCGCTTGCTGCGGAGCCTGATTTTACGCTTGCTTTGCAAAATATAGAGGGCCTAAATAAATAATCAAAACCGTTTTAGAATGAAAAGGTCATCTCGTCAGATGACCTTTTTTTATGAATAAAAATATATTTCTTTATAAAAAACACAAGGTTAATTAATCTCAAAAGTATTGGAAGTAAAGAATATGAATTGTTAGGATAAAAGACTTGATCCTAAATTGAAAGGTCTAAAATATCTCCAGATTAATGAGCTAAGAGTTAGTCGTCAGTTCAAATTGCTCAACATTAGAATCTTTTATTTTCCCATGCTCACATTTAAGAATTCTCGCTGGATGATTGCCAATAATCGTATGATCGTGAGTAGCCATGAGTATGGCAGTTCCGCTTTTATTTATTTCAAGAAACAGTTTGAAAATTCCATCAGAAACTTCAGGGTCGAGATTACCGGTGGGTTCATCGGCAATCAGTAATAAAGGTTCGTTGATGATCGCTCTTGCGATTACCACCCTTTGTTGCTCTCCGCCCGAAAGTTGATGTGGCATTTTAGTATCAACTGCGCCAAGGCCAACCTGAATAAGAACCTCTGCTAACCTCATTTTCATTTTTGCCCTGTCTTTCCAACCGGTTGCCTTCATCACAAAAAACAGGTTTTCTGCAACAGTTCTATCCGGCAATAGTTGAAAATCCTGAAAAATAATTCCAAGTTTTCTTCTCAACATCGGAACTTCCTTTCTCTTCATTTTGGTAATGTCATATCCGGCAATAACAATCTTGCCAAGCCTCAGAGGCAGGTCAGCATACATGGTTTTTAGTAGCGATGATTTGCCGCTGCCGGTTCTGCCAACGATAAATGCAAGTTCTCCTTTTTCAAGTTCAAAGCTGATATCGCTCAGCACGGTTTGATTTTCCTGAAAAATGCTTGCATCTTTTACGCTTACGATTGGATCGGATGAAAAAGGCATATTATAATTCTAATTTTTGGAGTTTGCCAAAAGGCATATTGTAAGCCAGCTTTTCAAGCTCTTTTTCTTTGCCTTCCAAGCCATATTTTCCGAGGCTTCTCAAAGGTCTCCCCTCACGAAAACTAAAATATCCAATTAAATTGAAGTTTTCATCTCTCAACTGAATATAATTTGGAATTTTATTATTGCCCTTCACTTTGATGATATACATATTTGCAATTTAAAAGGAGCTTGAAATTTAAATCGAAAAATTGAAGCTGACCAAATATTTTAAGATTAAAGGAGGGAATAAAAAAAGGCAAATCAACATCGCACCGCTACAACCACCTACCCTTGCTTCCTTCCGGACCTGGGGGAGTTCGATAGGAGCTAGTCGTATCGATTTGCCAGTGCAAAGTTAAGCAGAAAATGATTGATCACAAAAACTATTGCCTGATGCATTGCAAATAATATTAATAAATCTTTTTTATGGAAAAATTTATATTTCATATACTACTTTTACTTTTTGGCTTCTCCGTCTGATATTGTCTTTTCATTTAGCTTCTTATCTTCAACATGGGAATTAAGAAAATCATTGATTTTATCAATATCGTAAGTTAAATTTATTTCGCCAAATGTATTGATGGTAAAATCAAGACCTTTGAGTTTGTCACTCGCATTAGGCTTTTTTATAATTAGCTTATTCTTCTTTTTTGCCATTATTTCTGAATTGTCAACAAGGCTTTTTCAATTCTATTCACTATTTCTTCTCTACCTAGAATCTCCATTATTTGCATTAGATCGGGCCCTCCGGCCAAACCGGTTATGACCACACGTAGTGCTTGCATCACCTTCCCCAAACCAATTCCATTCTTTTCCAGAACAGTATTTAATATTTGCGATGCCAATTCTGCCGTCAATAATTCTACTTTTTTTAGTTCATCTTTATATTCAGCAAGAATCAACTTCGCTTCATCATTCCATTTCTTTTTGATGACTTTTCTATCATATTCTTCCGGTCCATAAAAGAAATATTGTCCATTACTCCAGAACTCCTCAGGAAAAGTAACGCGTTCTTTTAGCAAACCACAAATAGCACTCGCATTTTTCTGAGAGCAATCAATATCCTTTTTCTTTAGTATACCCAGCAACCCAATAGCAAGCGTATCATTATCAATATTTTTGAGATATTGTTGATTGAACCACTTGCCTTTTTCGATGTCAAATTTTGCCCCCGATTTATTGATTCTATCAATAGAAAAACTTTCTATCAATTCGTTTAGTGTAAATAATTCTTGCTCAGTTCCTGGGTTCCAGCCCAACATTGCCAAAAAATTGGTGAGAGCTTCAGGCAGATAACCTTTCTCTCTGAATCCCATGGATATTTCATTGGTTTTTGGATCTTTCCAATCTAATGGAAAAACAGGGTATCCGTGCTTATCGGCATCCCTTTTGCTCAACTTTCCATTGCCATCAGGCTTTAACAAAAGTGGAAGATGAGCGAACTGAGGCATCGAATCTTGCCAACCGAAATACCGATATAATAAAACGTGCAATGGTGCACTTGGCAGCCATTCTTCTCCTCGAATTACATGCGATATTTCCATCAGGTGGTCGTCAACTACATTTGCCAGGTGGTATGTTGGCATGCCATCAGATTTCATTAAAACCTTGTCATCAATATTATTGGAACTTACTTTTACATCCCCCCTTATCATATCGACAAGACTTACATTCTGATCTCGCTCTACTTTTAGGCGAATCACAAAAGGTGCTCCTTCATCCAGCAATCTATCCGTTTCAGTTTGATCAAGGGTGAGCGAATTTCTCATTGTTTCCCGAGACAAACTGTCATAAACCTGGTTGTCAGCCTTTGCCTCTTTCAGTCTCTTGCGCATTGCATCTATCTCATCCGGCGTATCAAAAGCATAGTATGCCTTGCCTTCATCAATTAGCTGTTGAGCATATTTTTTATACAAATTTTTTCTCTCAGATTGCTTATAGGGTCCAAATTTTCCTCCATAATTTACCCCTTCATCGGAAATTATTCCCAACCACTCAAATGTTTCATTTATATAATTTTCTGCACCCTGCACAAATCTTGCCTGATCTGTATCTTCTACACGAAGTATGAATTTTCCTTTATTTTTTTTTGCAAATATGTAATTGTAAAGCGCAGTTCTCACGCCTCCAATATGGAGTGCTCCCGTTGGGCTGGGAGCGAATCTTACCCTAACTTCTCTTTTCATTTAATTGTACTTTGAATCTGTCCTTTAATCAAGCGAAACCTATTTCCAATTTAATCCTGCTGCACCGACTTTGACAGCGAAACAGCTTGGTTTCATTTTTTTACAAAGGTATAAAATGCTGTTATGCTTTATTTGGAATAATTAAGGAAATAATTATTCCAAATAAATCTCTCGCATTATTTCAGACTAAAAAATTATCATCACGGGAAAGGCGAAATTAAGAAAGCATCTTATTTAGCATCCGCTTACTTTTTTTAACCTGAGCCTTAAAGCTTTCAACGCTCAAAATATAATTGACAAGGCAAATTCCAAAACTGATCGCTCCATAAAGTAATGCAAAATGCAGCAATGAAAAATAAAGTGTGATCAATATGGTAAGTACTGTCCAAAAAAGCAGTCTTTTTTTTGTATCTGCTTTGAGTCCATAGGTCAAATTGAGCAAAATTTCATCTCCAGACTTTACATAATTGCCGTTGATGACCGGAGTAAATTTACTGGGTATTTTAAGATGTTGAGAGATAGTAAAACTTTCGTTACCTATAGAACCATTGAAAAAATGATCTTTTGAATTGTTCCACGATTGATCACTGTCAACAGAATAAATATGCTTTTGAAGCTTTTTTTTTAATGCAATATTATCTATTGATATTGTTCTCTTCTCTTTTATTAATGGGAAAAACGAAATCATTTATTCAACTGCTATGCATGAAATCTCAACATTCACTCCTTTGGGCAATGAGGCAACTTCAACAGTTTCACGTGCCGGAGGGTCTTCCTGAAAATACTTTTGGTAAGCTGCATTTACCTTTGGAAAGTCATTCATATTCGTCACAAAAATACTGCATTTGACCACATTATTGTATCCCATTTTCGCTTTGCTCAATATTGATCCAATATGCCGCATGACAAGATCAGTTGCATCTGTTATGTCATTTGTAACCTGTCCTGTCTTGGTGTCGATGGGTATTTGGCCGGAAATATAAATAGCGTTTCCAACTCTAATTGCCTGACTATATGGCCCAATTGGAGCGGGAGCCTCCTCAGCATAAATTATCGTTTTGCTCATGATGAATATGTAATTAAAGGTTTGAATAATTTATCATTAAAATAAAACATAATACTTTAGTTTTGCCTTGTCCTATTGATAAATAATGATCTTTTCATGAAATTAAAAAACGATTTACTGCTACGAGCCGCCAAAGGTGAAAAAACAGAAAGAACACCTGTGTGGGTAATGCGGCAAGCAGGAAGAATATTGAAAGAATATCGAGCAATACGAGGTAAGCTTTCTGGGTTTATCGAATTGGTTCAAACTCCCGAATTGGCTGCTGAAGTTACTATCCAGCCGGTAGATATTCTTGGTGTTGATGCTGCAATTATTTTTTCTGATATTCTGGTTATTCCAGAAGCAATGGGACTACCATATACAATGGAGGAAGGTAAAGGTCCTTATTTTCCTGATACTGTAAAAAATCAAGCTGATTTTGATCGACTAAAAATTGCCGATGAAGATAGCCTGGGTTATGTTATAGAAGCCATTAAAGAAACTAAAAAAGAATTGAATGGCAGAGTTCCATTGATTGGATTTGCAGGTGCGCCCTGGACAATATTCTGTTATATGATTGAAGGAAAGGGCAGCAAGACATTTTCATTGGCTCGCAAGATGCTTTACACCAATCCTACACTTGCTCACCAACTTTTAGATAAAATTACTGATAGTACCATCAACTATCTGAAAAGTCAAATTGCTGCAGGGGCTGACATTGTTCAGATTTTTGACTCGTGGGCCGGAATACTTCCTGCTGGACAATACGAAACCTTTTCGTTAATATATATTTCAAGAATAGTTGAAGCCATCAAGGATGTCCCGGTTATTGTATTTGCAAAAGGTGCTTATTCATCCAGGAAATCAATTGGCAAAATCAGTTGTGATGTTGTTGGTCTTGATTGGAATATGGATATAAAGGAATCAAGAATGCTTGTCGGGTCGGATAAAACGCTTCAGGGCAATTTAGACCCGGCGGTTTTATATTCTGATATCGGAACAATTAAAACCGAGACCAGGAGAATGATTGATCAATTTGGCAATATAAAACACATCGCCAATCTCGGTCACGGTGTATATCCCGATATGGATCCTGATAAAGTAAAGTGTTTTATTAATGAGGTGAAAGAGTACAGTAGCCGAAAATAGTTAACTAAAAGTCTGTCTATAATATCAGATATCTGCGTTACACTTGTATCTAAAAAACTCATTTACTCACGTAAACTCCGTTTTTTAGATCCTTCGCAAGCCCTGCCTACCGCAGGCAGGCTTGATCTCCAACATTCTAAACAGACTTTGACTTTATGGACTCTAACTGCTTTCAAAAATCGATGTGCCCTGATTTATTTTAGCCTTACTGTGTAAGCTCCTTCAATTCCAGTAATCCTACCTCCGTTATTAGAAACATTTATTTCAAAAGAAAATGTAATAGCTTCATCCGTAACATCCACACTGGTAAACTCGGCAGTAGAGGCCTCGCTCAAAGAAATATTGTCTGTACCAGACCCTGTCCAGATCCAGGTGGCATTGTTAGTTGACAAATAATCATCTGCCCCAGACGCTTCAATAAATGTAGGTGCCCAGTCTTCTTCACCGGAAGTTCTAAATGTTACTTGCAGCTCATCTAGTTCCGATGGATCAACACCCGAAGGGCTTGCAAGAACCTCAACACTTCCTGATCCTCCCCAGGGGCTTCCTTCTCCAAGAATTTTAGCAGCTTTTTGCTGTAAATTCAGGGAAGGAGCTACGCTATTACCACAGCTAAAAAGTTGTATTAGCGCAAAAATAAAAATTATAGAAAGTATTGTATTGAAATATTTCATATGCTTACCAATTATTTAATATTATAACTGAATTTCTTTTGTGATGTTATTTAGTGTCTCCAAAAAAAACAATTAATTTTTGTAGTCACGAATGTCGATAAATTTATTGCAAAAGTTATTTTCCTCTTCCCTGTTAGAACAAACAAATATCATTTTTTCTTTTAAAACTTTATCCATTTCTTTTAAATACCAATCAAATCCATCGCTATCAAGATTTGATGATGGCTCATCAAGCAACAATAGTGGTGAATCTGCATAAAATGCGATGCCCAGTTTAAGCCTTTGTTTCATGCCTGTGGAAAAATTTTTAATGAATTTATCTCGGGCATTATCAAGCTTAAAAAGCTCGGGAAGGTCACTTTTACTATACCCTTCTTTTAATTTCTTAAATTTAAAATGAAATGTGATAAACTCCTCAAGTGTAAAATCTTCGGGAAGGCTCATAGCCGGAGCAACTAATGAGAGATATTTATAAATATGCTCAGATTCAATAGGATCACCTTGGAGCTTATAAATTATATTACCCCTTGATTGCAATAAATTGCCTGCGATTATTTGAAGAAGTGTTGATTTTCCACTGCCATTTGGCCCTGAGATACCAATGGAATCATTATGAGAAAGCGTGATGTTTATATTTTTAAAAATCCATTCTTTATTGAATTTTTTAGCAACATTTTCAAGTTGTATTTCCATTCAATAAAAATTGCTCAAGTCATAGCTTATTATTGTACCCTTTCATTACTCCACGATCTGAGTTGATGATGAAATTAAGGATTTCATCACGTTCTTTAGAGCTTTTCATTTCCATTTGAATGGCATCCAGGGCTTTGGAATTATTCATACCTTTCAGATAAATTCTACGATATATTTCCTGGATTTCATTTATTTTTTCATTAGAAAAACCCCTTCTTCTTAATCCAATAGAATTTATCCCTGCATAGCCCAATGGCTCTCTTGCAGCAGTTACATAAGGGGGAACATCCTTTCTGACAAGCGATCCTCCTGCTACCATAGCATGTGCTCCAATTTTTACGAATTGGTGTATTGCTGTTGCCCCTCCTATAGTCGCATAATCACCAATGTTTATATGTCCGGCAAGCTGAACAGAATTAACCAGTGTTGCATTGTTACCAATTTTACAATCATGAGCGATATGTACATAGGCCAATATCAGACAATTTTTTCCTACGCTGGTTTTGTGCTTATCGATGGTTCCTCTATTGATGGTCACATACTCGCGAATCACGGTGTTGTCTCCAATAACAGCTATGGTTTTTTCACCGGTAAATTTCCTGTCTTGAGGAATTCCTGATATTACGGATCCAGGAAATATTTTACAATTTTTCCCTATTCTTGCCCCTTCCATAATGGTTACATTGGATCCAATCCATGTTCCCCTATTAATTTCCACATCTTTGTGAATAGTGGCAAAAGGTTCTATTACTACATTGTCGGCAATTTTTGCTTCGGGATGTATATATGCTAAAGGCTGGTTCATGGATTTTTTTTAACAATACTTGCAATCATGGTACTTTCGGTGACAAGGTTATCGCCTACAAATGCACGACCCCGCATTTTGGCAATACCCCTTTTTATGGGTTCTAGCAGGTCGCATCTGATGATCAATGTATCACCCGGTGATACAGGCCTCCTGAATTTACAATCATCTATTTTCAAAAAATATGTCCAATAATTTTGTGGATCTGGAACTGTATTCAGAACAAATATTCCTCCAATTTGTGCCATAGATTCTACAATTAACACTCCAGGCATTACAGGGTTTCCGGGAAAGTGCCCCTGAAAAAATTGCTCATTATAAGTTACATTTTTTACCCCGGCCACTGTTTTATCATCTATATGAATAACTTTATCAATAAGTAAAAATGGATAGGTATGGGGTAATATTTCTTTTATCTTATTGATGTCATACACCGGAGGCAAATTCGGGTCGTAGTTCGGAATGCTGGGGTGCTCGTACTTCTCCATCATTCGCTTTAGTTTTTTAGCGAATCCAACATTTGCTGCATGACCGGGTCTCGCTGCCAAAATTTGAGCTTTCAACGGTCTTCCTGCCAGGGCCAAATCGCCCATTACATCAAGAAGCTTGTGTCGCGCCGGTTCATTGCTGTGCCTCAGTTCTACATTGTTCAATATTCCCTCTTCTTTTACTATTACCTTGGGCTTATTGAATAATTTTGCCAAATAATCAAGCTCACCGTCTTTTACAGCCCGATCGACAACTACAATTGCATTATCAAGGTCGCCTCCCTTAATTAGATTATTTTTATATAGCATCTCCAGTTCATGAAGAAAACAGAAGGTCCTTGCGGAGGATATTTCTTTTTTGAATTGCGAAATATCTGTAATAGATGCATGTTGACTTCCCAGCACTGGAGATTTATAATCTATCATCACAGTAATGCGATAATCATCCAATGGCAATGCTGCAATTTCTACATCTCTGGCAGCATCTCTATACGAAATACTTTCCGGTACAGTAAAGAAGTTTCTTAAAGCATTTTGCTCTTCTAATCCCGCCTCTTCCAAAGCTTCAATAAACATCTTGGAACTTCCATCCATAATGGGTGGTTCCGGTCCATCAAGCTGAATGAGAATATTGTCAATTTCCATGCCTACAAGAGCAGCCATGGTATGCTCTACAGTATTTATTCTTGCTCCGTTTTGTTCGATTGTTGTTCCCCTGGAAAGGTCGACTACATTATCAACATCGGCATCAACAATGGGCTTTCCTTCAAGGTCTATTCGTTGAAATTTGAATCCGTAATTTGACTTTGCCGGTAAGAAAGTCATGTGAACATTGACCCCTGTATGAAGGCCAACTCCGCTCAAAGTTACCGGTTTTTTTATAGTGTGTTGTTTTAAATGCATGCACTATTTGTTAATTAGCCGGCAAATTTACCACTTTTTTTTCAAGTTCGTTAACCCTTTCCCTTAATTCTGGGAGATTGCGAAATATGGCATGACTCTTAAGATAATCCCTATGATCCATGGCCGGATAACCAAATTTTATTGAGCCTTCTTTTTTAACTGATTTGGATAGACCTGTCTTAGCTGCAAGGGTTACCCTATCTCCAATTTCAAGGTGTCCTACAACACCAACCTGACCTGCCACAACGCAATTTTTTCCAAATTTCGAAGACCCCGAAATACCGCTCTGAGATGCAATAACTGTGTTGGCGCCAATTTCTACATTATGGGCAATCTGAACAAGGTTGTCAAGCTTCACACCCTCATCAATTATGGTGCTTCCTAAGGTGGCACAATCTACTACAGTATTCGCACCAATTTCTACATTGTTTCGTATGACTACATTTCCCAATTGAGGAATTTTTTTATAACTATCATCTGGTTGTGGTGCGAACCCAAAACCATCGCTTCCTATCACTGCCCCGGAGTGAATTATGCAATTATCTCCAATCACGGTTTCTGCATATATTTTTGCGCCTGAGTATAAAATACAGTTTTCGCCAATGCTGACATCGTCTCCAATGAAAGTGTGTGGATATATCTTTACATTGTTTCCGATTTTTACATTTGAACCAATATATGAGAAAGCACCACGATAAATATTTTCTCCTATTTCAGAATTTGGCGATACGAAAGATGGTTCTTCCACCCCTACTTTACTGTAACTTTTCAGTTTGTCATATTCCTCCAGTAGTCTGGTAAAACCATTATATGGGTCGTCAACTCTAATAAGAGTTGTTTGTAATGATTTTTCAGGAACAAAGTCCGTCTTTACTATTACAGCAGATGCCTTTGATGAATAAATGAATTCTTCGTATTTCGGATTTGAAAGGAAGGTTATTGAGCCTTTTTTACCTTCCTGGATTTTGCTGATAGTACTTACTTTTTGCTCTCCATCACCCTCCACTTTGCCGTGTAGAATGGCAGCGATTTGATTAATGGTAAATTCCATATGATAATATTTGAAAAGATAGAAATTGTTGCGAGACTGGATTTGGTGTCTTTAATTATGGTTGCAAAGATATGTTTTTCGGCCAGCATAGATAAAACTTTTTTACAATTTTGCGCATCGCTTTTATATTTGGCAGGTCTGCTGCATTGGCTATATCAACAATGTTTCCGGATTTAGTAATCATTTTTATTTTTTGCCCACCACCAATGTACGCCGAGTTGCTCTTGGTCCCTTGCACAACAAAATGTTGGATTAGTTTGTCGTCAATTCCATAAGTTTGTTTTACTTGTTCTTTAAGATTGTTCAAGGCATTATTTTCTATTTGTGTTTCGGAAAGCTGGACATTAAACAGGTTTCTTTCCAGAAGCATCTTGCAGAGCTGCGACAGCACAATATCATCGCTATGAAGCCAACCTTTTATAGCTCCAAAAATGTCGTAATCATCCAAAAAGCAATACGCCTGTAAAATATCATTTTCCTCCTCTATCATTTTCGGAGTAATTTTATTTTTCATAAACAATTTCAACTCTGGGGTTATATGAATCTTATCGTTTACATTTCTAACTCTTCGGATAATCTGTATTAACATTTTTTCTACAGCAACCGTCGTCTTATGAATATAAACCTGCCAGTACATTAGCCTACGAGCACTAAGGAAATTTTCTATAGAATAAATACCTTTTTCATCCACAACCAACTCATCGTTGTGCACATTTAATAGCTTGATAATTCGCTCCGACCCAATAGTCCCTTCGACCACACCTGTAAAAAAACTGTCGCGATTCAAATAATCTAACCTGTCAATATCCAGCTGACTGGAAACCAATTGGCAGAAAAACTTCCTCTCATAATCACCATTAAACATTTCTATTGCTAAATCTAATTCACCCCCGAATTGTCGATTTAGATCCTTCATAATGATTAATGATATTTGCTCATGACTCAAGCCAAAAACCAATTCATTTTCCAGGGCATGGGAAAAAGGGGAATGTCCAATATCATGAAGAAGGATGGCTATTAATGCAGCATTATACTCTTGGTCAGAAATTTCAATTCCTTTTAATCTTAAATTATCCAATGCTTCATTCATCAAATGCATCGACCCCAAAGCATGATGAAACCTGGTATGCAAAGCACCGGGGTAAACGTAATCTGTCATCCCGAGCTGCTTTATCCTCCTGAGTCTTTGAAAAAAAGGGTGATTGATAATATCGTAAATAAGTTCGTTTGGAATCGTAATAAATCCGTACAATGGATCGTTTATAATTTTTTTCTTATTCAAATCTATTAATTGATTAATTTCGTGCTAATTGCACATTAAATATTAAATGAACGCTACTATGCAAAGATACAAGATTTTATGGGCCGATGATGAAATAGAATTATTGAAACCACACATCCTCTTTTTAACCCAAAGAGGTTATGATGTAACTCCGGTTACAAGCGGGCCCGATGCTATTGAGGAAATTGAAACCAATAATTTTGACATTATTTTTTTAGATGAAAATATGCCGGGCATGACCGGTCTTGAGACGCTTTCTCAAGTAAAAACTATTCGAGCCGATGTACCCGTGGTGATGATCACTAAAAGTGAAGAAGAGCATATCATGGAAGAAGCAATTGCCTCCAAAATTGCCGATTACCTCATCAAGCCTATCAATCCAAATCAAATTTTACATTCAATAAAAAAGTTACTTGACAACAAAAGGTTGGTTTCTGAAAGAACCACAATAAACTATCAACAGGAATTTAGAAAAATAGGTATGGCGTTTGACGAATACCTCAATCATGAGGAGTGGGCAGATATCTATAAAAAACTTATCTACTGGGAACTGGAAATGTCGAGTACAGGAAATACCGAAATGAGTGAAGTGCTTGATATGCAAAAAAGTGAGGCCAATCTGAAATTTACCAGATTTATAAAAGAAAATTATGAAGATTGGCTCAATGATCCGGAGAGTGACAGACCATTACTTTCGCATGAAGTGATGAGAAAAAAAGTATTTCCTGAGCTAAACTCCGAAAGACCTGTTTTTTTTATAGTGATTGATAACCTGCGATACGATCAATGGAAAATAATTCAGAACCAGGTATTAGATTTATTTACGCTCGACAAAGAGGAGAGTTATTATTCTATTTTGCCCACTACAACAGCCTATGCCAGAAATGGAATTTTTTCGGGAATGATGCCATCCGAGATGGAGAAGAATCACCCCGATCTGTGGGTTGGAGAAAACCAGGAAGGAGGCAAGAACAACTTTGAAGACAAGTTCCTCGAAAATCAATTAAAAAAGCAAAAGCTGGATTTAAAATGGAGTTATCATAAAATAAAAAACACCGCACAAGGAAAATCTTTGGTTGACAATGTCAACAACCTAAGGAACAATGACCTGAATGTGATTGTATATAATTTTGTTGATATGCTTTCTCATGCACGTACCGAAATGGAGGTGATCAGAGAATTAGCTCCAAATGAGGGTGCATATCGATCATTGACCAAATCATGGTTTTCGCATTCGCCACTATTAGGGATATTGAAAAAAATATCAAACTTAAATGCCAAAGTAATCCTCACAACGGATCACGGCACCATTAGGGTAAAAAAGCCATTTAAAATAGTGGGAGATAGAAATACGAATACAAATCTGAGATTTAAAATCGGCAAAAACCTATCATTCAAAAATGATAAAGCATTTGTCGTTCGCAATCCGGATAATATATTTCTACCCAAACTCAATGTATCATCAACTTATGTATTCGCCAGTGAAGATTACTTTTTTGCATATCCGAATAACTACAATTACTATGTAAAATTTTATATAGATACATTTCAACATGGAGGATTATCTTTGGAAGAAATGATAATTCCTATAATTTCGCTAACTTCAAAAAACGGATAAATTAAAAAAAGTGAAGTTGATTGTCGAATCTGAAAATGACCTGGAAAAGACAGCTCAAAAAATCTTAGATTTTTCCAAGAATCAAACTATATGGGCCTTTTATGGTGAAATGGGAGCTGGAAAAACTACATTAATAAAAGCAATTGCCAAAAGGCTAAACATTGAAGACAATGTGCATAGCCCAACTTTTAGTATAGTTAATGAATATGCCAGTCTTCCAAATAATACAAATAACGTGTTGTATAATGTAGTTTATCATTTTGATTTTTACAGAATAAATAGTGAAACCGAAGTTATGGATATTGGGGTTGATGAGTACTTTGATTCAAAAAATCTATGCCTTATCGAATGGCCGCAAAAAATTCCATCGCTTCTCCCTGAAAAACATTTGAAAATTGAAATTAGTACAATATCCCAGTCTAGCAGGGAATTAAATATTAGCCACCATGGTAGATAATCCCAAATCTGGTTTTTCAGAGCTGGCAAAAGAAAGCCAGCTTTACCCCCAGGAAGCTTTACTTGAAGTAAAGAAAACCAAAAAATCTTTATTTATTGGTGTCCCCAAAGAATTGAGCTCACAAGAAAAAAGGGCTCCTCTTACACCCAATAGTGTAAAGCTGATTGTAGAAAATGGCCACAAAGTATGGGTAGAATCAGGAGCAGGAAACCCCTCAAAATTTACAGATAGAGAGTACAGCGACGCCGGTGCAAAAATAGCATATACACATAAGGAGCTATTTGAAGCAGATATTGTAATAAAAGTAGAATCCCCGACTTTTGAAGAAATAGATCTCATGAAGCCCGGGAAGACTATTTTGTCTGCACTTCAATTGGGAAATCTAAACAAATCGTATTTTGAAAAACTTAATTCCAAAAGAATTACTTCCGTCGGTTATGAACTGATTGAAGACAAAGTTGGGGGCATTCCGGTAGTGAGGGCTATGAGTGAGATCGCCGGGAATACGGTAATGCTTATCGCTGCAGAATACTTAAGCAATGTCCATAATGGCAAAGGTGTAATCCTTGGTGGAATTACTGGTATCACGCCTACAAAAGTTGTGATTCTTGGTGCCGGAACAGTTGGAGAATTTGCTGCCAGAACTGCGCTTGGGCTTGGTGTGGACATTCAGATATTTGATAATCATTTGTACAAACTAAGGCGAATAAAACACTTGCTGGGTCAACAGGTATCTACTTGTACTTTCGAACCCACAACAATTGATGCATCAATAAAGAATGCTGATGTGGTAATTGGTGCATTGCGTGTCGAAAAAGGGCGCATTCGTTATTTGGTTACAGAAGAAATCATTTCTCAAATGAAGCAGGGGTCGGTGATCATAGATGTAAGCATTGACCAGGGCGGGTGTTTTGAAACTTCCCATATCACGACTCATAAAAAGCCGGTTTTTACTAAACATGGAGTAATACACTATTGCGTTCCTAACATAGCTTCCCGAGTTGCCAGAACAGCTACAACAGCATTGAGTAATATTTTTACACCTATGTTATTGGAGATATCAAAATCCGGAAGTCTGGAAGAAATGATCTATGCTCATAAATGGTTTATGCCAGGTGTTTATACTTATAAAGGAATGTTATCAAATGCTATGATTGGTAAGAAAATAGGATTGAAATACAGGGATCTCAACTTACTTTTTGCTGCAAGGCTTTAACCTGGATAATTCAGTATTCCTCTAAGAAAGTTCCTGAAAAAGTGATTCTGACGAGAAAAAAACTACCCCTCGCTTTTAGCTCCCGCTAATAAATATAATACTGCCACTCGGATAGCAACACCATTTTCCTGTTTTCGACACTGGGACACCCTCATTCAAATCAGACCAAAAAGCT
>CAZDRA010000051.1:0-29113 GCA_964507705.1 uncultured Roseivirgaceae bacterium
AAGCTTTTTGGTCTGATTTGAATGAGGGTGTCCCAGTGTCGAAAACAGGAAAAGTTGTCGCCAGACACATTCTGACTATGGATATGCCCGATGGAAATGAGTTTTCGGTTTTTAGGCGTGATACATTTTCGTACAGTTTAAGTATCAATTCTAGTGCAGGAATAAACAAAATTATGATCAATGGACAGCCTTTCACATCATTTGATACTTCTGCAAAGGAGCAAATGTTAAGCAATGCCTATATCATTGATACGAATCAACAAAATGGTCAAATAGAAATACTTATTCATATTGAGGATGTTGTAGGAAATGAAATCGAAAAAAAAATTATTCTTAATGTAATAAATATGCCTCCTCCTTCAATCGCTTTTAAAGGGGAATTCAATACTACTCAATCTGTCAGGAGAAAGGACAGTATAGAGATACCATTATCTATTATTGTGCCAGAAAAACTCAGCAAAATTGAAATCTTATATGCGGACGGAACACTGTTTGAATTAGCAGATATATCCGTCATTGATAATCCTGAGAATTTTATATACACATATATTGTACCTAAATACGCTAAAAACAAACAGACTATTGAATTTAAATTTGTGGTATATGATGAAGTTGGTCAGGTGTCAACAGAAGATTTGTTGGTGGTGCTTGAGGTTCAGGTTGAGGAGATTATATCTACGGAAATATCATTTCAAGATACAACGATCTACACAGGGACGACCATCAGTTTTGAAGATAACTCGGTGGGGATTGTAAATGAAAGAATGTGGGAATTTGGAGGTGGATCCATTAGCGACTCAATTGCTAAATCAGTCACCGTTTATTGTGAAGAACCGGGTGAATTTGAAATTAAACTAACACTCAAAAACCGTGACACGACTGTCGTAATTATAACAAATCAAAAAATCACCGTCCTGGAAGGCCATCCAATTACTGATAACGCAAAAGGTCAATTTTATATACCTGAAGATAACATGGATACGCAGCTAATATTTAAAATTATAAATAAAAATTCTAATCGATTAGATGCCTATGGCAAGTTTGATAAAAATACCATGGCTTATGATATTGAGAATTTCACAATAGCCAAGCAAGGAAGCGACACCATTTCATATTTTATCTTAGATGAACTGAAAATGATAAGATATGCTTACAATGCGCATAAAAACGGAACTAAATCTCAAAAAATCGTCATGTATCAATACATGAGATGAAAGTCATATCAAATATTACGATATCAGATCAGATAGGATCTTCTTTTACAGGCAATGAAGATTTATCAATTTTTGCAGAAGCAATAAATGTTATCCATAATTCTCTGGATAAATATGGCGCCTCAGCGCAATTAAAAAGACCCGATGTTTTGAATGATATTTTCTTGTCTGCCGCTAATCAGATACCTTCATTGTCTTTCGCTCCAGTAATTTCCAACCCAAGGTATTTGACGGAAGACAATAATGGCATCAATTGTACAGCAGTCACAGGCACATACGTCGGATGGAATGTCCTTGACCACTATGCCATTTTTGATTATTACGACCCTGATGGAGATATAGTCACCGACTATTTTTATCTTAAAGAAGTAAGTTGGGGAAATGGAAATAGTGGCTGGTGTAACACACCTTTTTATACTGGTATTGGGACTACACCCGTTCTTGTATCTGGGTTTCCGAAAGCATTCTTTAAAGGGAATGATAATATCGGCTCGTATGTATTTTGGCACGCAACTTCGAAACAAATATTTCAATATACAGGTGGTCGTATCAATTATAAAGTTGCCTTTTTGGATAAAGAGGGTGCTGTATCAGAATATTTGTCTTTTTATGATATTGAGTAGGAAAATACCCCTGTCGCAGGTTCTCCGAACCTGTGATGACTATGGCTACCAGGACAATGTCTGTTTGCTTTAAAAAAGAAGCCTATTTTATCAAAAATATTGATATGAGTACAGATTATAGGGTTATCTGTGTTTGGAGTGGACTCATAGATATTGAATTTTTGGAGTAAATAATACGGATGAAATCCTATTGGTCATTATTTGTCACAGGTTCAGAGAACCTGCGACAGTTGGGTTCTGAAAACCTGCGATAGAGATTTATCTACAGTAAAATTGCCTGTTCAAAAATCAAGCGTCAATTGTTTTGGAGATTTACTATCGTAATCCTCAAGGTTTGAAATGGTCACCCCAATTAATCTAATTCCTTTCTTTGCTGGAAGTTCATTTAGCATTAGTTCATTGGATATATGGAGAACTTCTTCTGGGTCGGAACTAAAATGGCCAGATGATTTACTTCGAGTTAGTAACTCAAAATCATTGAATTTTAGTTTCAGCGTTATGGTTCGTCCTTTAGTTTTACTCTTTTTCATCCTGCCAATAAGGATGTATGCAATTCGTGCAGTTTCGTTTAAAATATCTTCTTTTTCCAGCAGATCATTTTCAAAGGTTCGTTCAGCGCTAAGCGACTTTCTGATCCTATTGGGATTCACGATCCGATGATCTATTGCCCTGGATATATCAAAATAATATCTACCAGCTTTTCCAAATCTGCTTACTAATTCCTCCAGCGAGTATTGTTTGAGATCCATACCATCATTTATTCCCAATTCATGCATTTTATTGGCCGTGACTTTGCCAATACCAAAAAACTTTTCGATTGGAAGTTTATCGACAAATGGTTCGGCTTGCTCAGGTGTAATAACAAAAAGCCCATTGGGTTTATCTTGATCAGAGGCTACTTTTGCGAGGAATTTATTTATCGAAACCCCAGCAGATGCCGTGAGTTGTATTGACGATTTTATTTTCTCTTTTATTTCTTTGGCAATCAAAGTTGCAGATCTCAGCCCCATCTTATTTTCGGTGACATCAAGATATGCTTCATCGAGAGATAATGGTTCTACCAAGTCTGTATATTCCAAAAATACACTTCGTATCTGCTGTGAGGCCTCTTTATATGCTTCAAATCTGGGTTTTATAAAAATCAGGTCAGGGCAATTGCGCAATGCGATTGCAGAAGGTTGGGCGGAAAAGACGCCAAATTTTCTAGCCTCATAACTTGCCGCTGCCACTACACCCCTTTTGTTGCCACCACCAACCGCAACAGGCTTCCCTCTCAGTTTAGGATTATCTCGCTGTTCGATTGATGCAAAAAACGCATCCATGTCGATGTGGATAATTTTGCGCATTTTATTTATAAATATATTTTACAACTATTTCAAAAACATTAATTAAAGTCTGTCTATTAAGTCAGAGTCTTCGAGTTCAAGCCTCGCCTTTCTTAGTACGAAGTACGGCGGACAAGTGCTTGCGAGGTATCTAAAAAAACGCCTGTGGCAGGCGGGATAAAAGTAGAACCTGATTTTATAATAGATTTCCCTTACCCGGCCTCTTTGCTTATTTCATATTTTCTAAAACAACCAAATCATACACGTTCAATTCCGGCACGACAAAACTGATAGCATTATCCAAAATATTAAAGTCAAGTTCCTGAACTGTTTCTTTGTCCGGTGAAAGGAGTGAAATTTTTTTGATCGTTTTGCCCGGTATGCCTCGATATTTTATTTTTATGTTTTTAATGAGTGGTGTGTGATCGCTGTCGTAATTGACAAGGTGCAAAAGTACGCTGTTTTTTTGTTGCAAAAACTCTGCTGCAACGAAGGAAGGCGCAAGAACCTCAAAGCTCAAATTACCACCTGCCGCCCATTTTACTGCGTCGGCCAGTTCTTGTTCATTCACCGGTAATTTCCAGTATTCGCTGGTAGTGGCAGTCTTTTTCGGCAGTTCGATAGAAGGTGTGATTGCCGGAAGATAAACAACTCTGCCCAGATCGTATTGCTGTTGAATTGGATTTTTCGCAGTTGACAGCTTTGCTCCAAAAAGATCACTCAATCCTATTTGAGGTCGTCGTTGCCTCCAATCGGTGTACAGTGATGTATTTTCGGTCATAACCAATCCGCCTCCGGAGCGAACAAATTTCCGAATCTGTTCAAGTTGTTGGTCGGACAGACACTCTTGGTTGGCAAGCACCAGTACCGAATATTTGGACAAGTCTTGCAAATTATTTTCAAAAATAATGTCAAAAGGAATTTTATTCTGAATCAGGGTTTGCTCAAACAGAATAGTACTGTATTGCGTGCTATAACTACTATACGCCATGGTCGGAAAAGTGCGAAGTATAGCAACATCTGCTATGGTCTCCGTATTACGATAATATTTAAAATTTTGGTTGAAAAATTTAATATATCGTTCTTGAATTTTAGTAAATGTAGATAGCACCCCACCTACTTGCCCCATACTATTTTGATTGAAAGCCATGGCTTCTGCCATCCGTAATTTGTTTGAACCGGTAGCGGTGAAACAGACGTTATCCAAAATACGTGCTATTTTGTAGGTTCTGATTTTGGTAACTAATCCATCATTATCTCTGAGGCCGGGTTCTCTTTCCATTTCGCTCCAAAAAGCTTTTGAAGATTCAATGGCACGTGGCCAATCAACCCCATAAAGCCATGCAGTATTGCGGCCTGTAACACCATGAGGATTATGCTCTACTACTACCTCGGAATTTAACGATTTAATATAACTGCGCATTTCGCGATAATGATCACCTAATTTCTGGCTGCGGAAATCCGTCCACTCTTGAAACAGCGGATCCCACATAGGTTGTGGAGTACCCTTGTATTTTGGAGGAACGATGTGCGTCATGTCAGAAAACCCAAAACGGTCTTTGAGCTGGTCTTGGTTATACTTGTTTTTTAGAAAATCTTGAAATTGCGCTATTGCCAGAAGGTGGTGAAAATTTTCGGGACGCGCTTGATTCACTGAATTGTCAAAATGGATAAGATCAGCCTTGACTTCCTCTATCGCAACCTTTATAACCTGTTTCAAATAATCTACATAATCCGGATGACCGATATATGGTCGTCGCCGAAATGTTTGGGTACCGCCATATCGAACCACCTGGCCCATATAATCAGGAACCAGCCAGTCAGATGCATCTGGCCTTTCGGATAGAAATGTTTCGTAACAGATGGTGTCACCGATATATACCCCCACCTTGATTCCATATTTGTGACACAAGGCAACGAACTTGATGGTATCCTCGATATATTTCCTTTCAGCTTTCAAACCAAATCCTTTGTGGAAATGTGTAATGACTAAGGTGACGCCTTGTTCCTTCAGCTTTTTCACTGTCTCTTCAGAGTTCATTTGATCATAGACTTCCGCATAGTTGGTAGCGGCTTTTCCCCAGCGATGCTGGATGATCGGCGATGCATCCCAGTTACCAACAAATACAATGGGTCTGTCTGTCAGCCATATCGGAGTTTGATTCAAATCCACACTTACTGTTTTTATTTGGGTTTGATCTTTGTTATGGCAACTGGATGCTATTAAAAGCAATATGATCAAAGTTGTGGTTTTCATAGTTCGTTTGAAGATTAAATAGTGACTGTCTTGTCTCGGAATAAAATTTGTTTGGATGATGAATTTATTTGGTCAAATAAAAATTTCACAATACAGCTTGATATATTTTATTTTCTCTATCAGCTGCATAACTAAGTAGCATAAATATCATTCTCAGTTAATACGTCAAAATCGTTTAATATATTCTGGATTGCCATTCCTGAAGCCAACCATCTAAGGATATCATATGACACCGATCCTCATTCTGCGAATACATGGTTTTCCACTGCGTTTTCCAGGTTCAATTTAATTATTTGCCTATAGCCTAGCATGGCATTAATATATCAATAAATATACAGGAATTTTTAAATAGTAAAATGTTCCTGTTTAATCTTGTCAAGAGGAACGATAACTGAAAAAAATGGATATAAAATTACGTACACTGGGCGGTCGATATGCAATTGCCAACAAGAAGATAAAGCTAAGGTAAACCTGTGACAGTGAGTTGTGGCACTTTTTAAAACTATTACAAAGGCCTTACAATAAATTCATTGGCGATCCCTACGGCAGAAAATCTTACGAATAAAGCCATTGGATTTTCCTTTGTATTGCCGCATTTCGGCCCTGGTTCTATAAAATAAATGAAGTATCGTTGACTGCGAGCAGAGAGTTCTTGGGCATCTGGCTTGCCAAGTAAAGACTCTATCTCATCAGCTTTAAAGCCTCGCATATTATGCTTTAGCGACAGGAGCTGGTCTTTTAAATTTATCCGCTCTCCGCTACAACCATTTTTATCTTGAATCCACAATTCTGACTTGAATTTTTGAAGCCGGGTGGATTTTTTCTTTTTTCGATTACACCCCATTTGTGCTAAGAAAACGAATACAAGAAGAACAAGAGATATACTATAAAATGACCTGAGTGACATTACTGATTTTTTTTGTAACGGCAATGCTATAAAAAAATATCCTCGATCGCAACAATTAAAAAATACGGTTTAATATCTCAGGACAATATTATAATATAGTTTTGCACAATACGCAATAATAATTCGAGCTGAAAAAGAGAGTTTATGCAAGTAGAAAATTTAAGATTTGCCAGTTTCGCCAAAAACTTGTCAATGCTAATGGTCATAGGAAGTTTACTCTATATGTATGCCTATGCATCCGATGATATGGATTTTATGAATGCTTCCAACAATTGGATCGCGGAATTACCTAAGACATTGATATTTTATTTTGGACTGGGAATATTTGCAGTTTTCAATTTTACATTTATTGCTGGAATTGGTATGTATAAAAAGGTGCAAGGCATTGACGAGAAGTCTATCCTTTTTAAAAGCAAAGAGCACAAGCAAAGGCTGCTCATGTGGTTTTGTTATTTGTGGGCAGGTATTAATGTTATGATCACCTCGATTATTCTTTTCCTGGCATTATCAAAAATCCATAATGTAGCTGACATATCAAATTTCATTTATCTCCCTGCCATCTGGCTATTTGTTTTGACAGTAGTTTTTATTGGATTGATTTTCGCTCTATTTAAAAAGTAGGCATTTTATTTTCTGAACTCAACAATTAATGACCTTTTGGGAATATTTGGCTTCTGATTTCAAATGGTTTTATTTATTTATAAAATTTGTAACCTCCAGTTAAATCCATAAACATTTTATCATATTCCCTTTCTGGGGATTTATGTTTTTAAGGGTTAGTATTTCCTCTTTGAAAAGATGAGATAGAAAACAAAATAATTTATCTAAATGTTAATTATAAGTAACAGGTATTAATAATCTATAAATCAGATTTTTATGAAAACTGATTAAAATAGCAGGATATAAATAAATTTTGCAAAGAGATTTTACCTTGCCATATTGCTAATTGAATTAATATATCTATTAATTCAATTGACCAAAACGGCAATATTATCATTGATATTTTTTTAACAAAGAAGATGGCTGAAAGTAATGTAGCATACACAGAAGACAATATTAAGTCACTTGATTGGAAGGAGCACATCAGGTTGCGCCCCGGTATGTATATTGGCAAACTGGGAGATGGGTCTGCGGCTGACGATGGGATATATGTGTTGGTGAAAGAAGTGATTGACAATTGCATCGATGAGTATGTAATGGGCTATGGGAAAAATATTGATATTAAAGTCTCTGAACATCGTGTAGAAATCAGGGACTATGGTCGAGGAATTCCTCTGGGCAAAGTAGTAGATTGTGTATCAAAAATAAATACCGGAGGGAAATACGATTCGCAGGCTTTTCAGAAATCTGTAGGCTTGAATGGTGTGGGTACTAAGGCTGTAAATGCATTGTCAAACTTTTTTAAAGTCCAGTCATATCGCGACAAGAAAGTTAAGGTTGCAGAGTTTGAAAAAGGCCAGTTAATTAAGGAGTCAAAAATAATAGATTCATCAGGTAGAAATGGTACTCTAATAGTTTTCGAGCCCGATGGGGAAATGTTCCTCAATTTCCATTTCATTCCCGAATACCTGGAGGAAAAGATATGGAATTACGTTTTTCTGAATGCTGGATTAACAATTACTTTCAACGGCAAAAAATTCTTTTCTGAAAGAGGATTATTTGATTTACTAAGTAAAAAAACAAATGAAGAAAATCTTAGGTATCCAATCATTCATCTGAAAGGAGATGACATAGAAGTTTCAATTACCCATAACAACCAATACGGCGAAGAGTATTATTCTTTTGTAAATGGCCAATACACCACGCAGGGAGGCACCCACCTGGCCGCTTTTAGAGAGACTTTTGTAAAAACTATAAGAGAGTTTTTTGGGAAAAATTATGACGCCACAGATATCCGGGCAAGCGTCGTTGCTGCGATTTCTGTACGTGTCATGGAGCCGGTTTTTGAATCGCAAACAAAAACGAAATTGGGGTCACAGTCCATCGGGCCTGATGGGCCGACCATGCGCACGTTTATAAACGATTTTATAAAGAAAGCACTTGATGACTATTTGCATAAACACAGTAATGTAGCAAATGCGCTCTTAAAAAGAATTCTACAATCGGAACGAGAGCGCAAAGACATTGCGGGAATAAAAAAGCTGGCCAATGAGCGCGCAAAAAAAGCCAACCTTCACAATAAAAAATTGAGAGATTGCCGAATCCATTTTGATGATAAGAAGGGAGAAAGGCGTGATGAAGCAATGATTTTTATTACTGAAGGAGATTCGGCAAGTGGGTCTATCACAAAATCACGCGATGTACAAACTCAGGCTGTTTTCAGCTTACGGGGTAAGCCTTTGAATTCGTTTGGCCTGACAAAGAAAATCGTTTATGAAAATGAAGAGTTTAATCTTTTGCAGCATGCACTAAATATCGAAGACGGGCTGGAAGGATTGAGATATAGAAAAATAATTGTAGCCACAGATGCCGATGTCGATGGCATGCACATCAGACTTTTATTAATGACATTCTTTTTGCAGTTTTTCCCAGATGTGGTACGACATGGACATTTGTTTATTTTAGAAACCCCACTGTTCAGGGTTAGAAATAAGAAGGAAACTATTTATTGCTACAGCGAGGAGGAGAAAATTGCGGCAATTACAAAAATAGGAGTGAAGCCCGAAATCACCAGATTTAAAGGTTTAGGAGAAATATCACCCAGCGAATTCGGAGCTTTTATTGGAGATAATATTAAATTAGAACCCATTCTATTAAGTAAAGAAACCAGCATTCAATCGTTATTGACTTTTTATATGGGCAAAAATACCCCTCAACGCCAGGGATTTATTATAGACAATTTGAGGGTTGAGAAAGATTTGGTTGAGGGAGCACAAAAAGAAGAATTGGCAGAAGTAGTGGAGGCTTAAGCATGGACGAAGAAATAAAAAACGGCAACGGAAAGTTTATGGAGGAAGACAATCAGCTTCAAAAAGTTGAGCATGTAACAGGCATGTACAAAAAGTGGTTTCTGGACTATGCATCATATGTGATTTTGGAAAGAGCAGTCCCCGCTATTCAGGATGGCTTGAAGCCCGTGCAGCGCAGGATTCTTCATGCTATGAAAGAGATGGATGATGGCCGCTACAATAAAGTAGCCAATATCATTGGTAGTACCATGCAATATCATCCTCATGGCGATGCGTCAATTGGTGATGCAATAATAGGCCTGGGCCAGAAAGAACTATTAATTGACCAACAGGGTAATTGGGGAGATATAAGAACCGGTGACCGTGCGGCGGCTCCAAGATATATTGAAGCACGATTATCTAAATTTGCCCTCGAAGTTTTATTTAATCCGCAGACAACAGAATGGCAACTTTCTTACGATGGCAGAAAGAAAGAGCCTGTTGCCTTGCCGGTGAAATTTCCCTTACTTCTCGCCCAGGGAGTAGAAGGCATCGCTGTTGGTCTTTCTACAAAAGTATTACCGCATAATTTTTGCGAACTGCTTCGTGGATCCATAGATATACTCAAAGGGAAAAAAGTGAAGATTTATCCGGATTTCCCAACTGGTGGTTATGCTGATTTTTCTAATTATAATGATGGACTACGTGGAGGAAGAGTCAAGGTAAGAGCAAAAATTGAGGAGCAAGACAAGAAGACACTTATCATCAAAGATATTCCTTTTGGTACTACGACCACCAATTTGATAGAATCAATTGTCAAAGCAAATGACAAGGGCAAAATCAAGATTAAAAAAGTAGTTGACAATACTGCGCAGGATGTAGAGATAATGGTGAGCCTGGCACCAAATCAATCTCCCGATATTACCATAGGGGCGCTCTACGCATTCACAGATTGTGAAGTTTCTATTGCACCAAACAGTTGTGTGATTTTAGATGAAAAACCGGTATTTCTTGGAGTAAATGAAATGCTCAAAACTTCTACTGATCAAACGGTAGAGTTGTTGAGAAGAGAGCTGGAAATAAAAAAAGGTGAACTACTGGAGAAAATACTATTTTCTTCATTAGAAAGGATTTTTATTGAGAATAGGATATATCACGATATTGAAGAATGTGAAACCTGGGAAGCTGTAATTGAAACAATAGATAGGGGATTAGATCCATACAAAAAGCAGTTTTATAGAGAAATCACCAAAGATGACATCGTCAGGCTAACCGAAATAAAAATTAAGCGAATTTCTAAATTTGATGCATTCAAAGCCGACGAACTGCTAAAAAAATTACAAGATGAATTGGAGCAAACAGCATATCATTTGGCTCACCTTGTAGAATATGCCATAGATTATTTCAAAAGACTTCTTGAAAGATATGGGAAGGGCAAAGAGCGAAAGACAGAAATTAGAGCCTTTGATGCTATCGCAGCTACAGTTGTAGCCGCAAATAACGCTAAACTTTATGTCAATAGAGCAGATGGTTTTATTGGATTTGGCCTTAAAAAAGATGAGTACGTTTGCGAATGTTCCGATCTGGATGAAATAATAGTTATTCGCAAAGACGGAAAATTGATTGTAAGCAAAATTGCCGATAAAGTATTTGTTGGCAAAAACATAGAACACGTTGGCGTTTTTAAGAAAAACGATGAGCGGATGGTTTACAATTTGGTATATCTCGATGCGAAATCTGGCAGGGCCAGGGCAAAGCGATTCAATGTCAAGGGCGTTACCAGAGACAAAGAGTATGATCTTACCAAAGGAACTCAGGGTTCAAAATTGCTATATTTCACTGCAAATGCCAATGGTGAGGCAGAGACAATATCTGTAAGCCTTTCGAGCAGAGCCAGAGCGCGAATAAAAGTTTTTGACTTTGATTTTTCATCCTTGGAGATAAAAGGAAGAGGAGCTGGAGGAAATATATTGACTAAATACGCAGTAAGAAAAATTCAATTAAAAACAGAAGGAAAGTCAACCCTGGTTGGAGTTGATATATATTATGATAATGCGATTGGCCGACTCAATCGAGAGGAAAGAGGTAAGCATCTCGGGAATTTCAATGCCGAAGATAAAATATTGCTGCTCTTTGACGAAGGTTCTTATGAACTCACATCCTTTGAATTGACAAACCGGTATGAATTTAATCACATTATGCTGATAGAGAAGTTTAATCAGGGAGATGCAATAACAGCAATATATCAAGACGGAAGCTCAAAGATTTCTTATATAAAGAAATTTAATATTGAGACTACCACATTGAATAAGAAATTCATTTTTATAAGTGAATCTAAAGGCTCTAAATTGCTATACGCCTCTTCAAAAAATAATATTGTACTCTCAGTTGATGTTAAAAATAAAAGAACAAAAGAGACAAAGGAATTTGGATTGGATGAAATGGTAGGAGTCAAGGGCTGGAAAGCTGTTGGAAATAAGTTCGTAGCCTTGCCTATAACAAAAATTAAGGAGATGTCATTTGATGCTCCACAAGCTAATGATTTACCAAAAATTGAAGTTGAATCGAAGGATTTGAAAAGTGTCGAATTGGCCAATTCTGTGATTGATACTCACGATACAGAAGAAATTTCAGCTCCAAAAGTTGAAAAAATAGAAGAATCGCAGCACGATATGCCAAGATCAACGGATCAGGATACAGCTGCAAAAAATCAAAAAAATGTCTCAAAAACCCAAGGAAAAATATATCATTCCGGTGATATTGTAAAAATGAATATTGACCCTGAAAAGATTAAAAGAAATCAACTGGGGCTTTTTGATGATTAGATAAAAAATTTAACAATTGGATTTTATAATATTATTGAAAATTTAGCTGTGATGAAAAGTGTAGGTTTTATTTTCTTTCTTTTGTTTTCGTTATTGATTTTTGGGTGTAAGTCGAAATATAGTGCCCATGAAATAGTGAACATTAATGAACACAAAAGGACTTCCAATGATAATTATATTAAGTATTTAAAGAATCAAATTGAGCAATCCCCAAAAACTGAAGGAAATTATATTAAGCTCTCCAATATCTATAATAAACAAGGAGATCAGAAAAAAGCCTACACTCTATTGCTCAAGGCTAACATAGAAGTTCCTGAAAGTGTAAATATTTTTATTTTACTTTCGGAATTTTACTTAGAGGAAAGAAATATTGAAGCGCTTTCTGTGACATTAAAAAAAATCCACGCAATTGATCCTGACAATATAGAATTTTTAAAATTGTCAGCCGCCTACTCACTATTACTCAATGACTATACAAATGCCATATTTTTTGCAAACAGAGCTCTGCTTATCAATCCATATGATAATGAAAATTTATTTCTTCGGGGTAGCGCACAACTTATGAGTAAAGATAGCTTAAGTGCGTTATCAAGCTTTGAAGAAGCCTACGAATTAAAAAAGTCATATAAAAACTTCAGATCTATATATTTTCTATTTCTCAACTTGAAAGAATACGAAAAGGCAAAATTGTCATTAGAATATTTTGATATCAAAAATGTCAATCATCAATTATGTTTTGAATGGGGTGTTTATTACAAAGAGATTGGGAATATTGATTCTTCAAAAATGATTTTATTGAATTGTCTAATGAAAGGAACAAATGAACCGAGAATAGATTTTGAGCTTGCCAAAATATATTTTAATAAGGACGATGTAGATTCTACCTTTTTCTTTGTTAACAAGTATATTGCCCTGAAACCAAAAGACTCCGATGCATATGTATTGAAGGCAAAAGCCTTGGAAAAAATAAGCTATTATTCTGAAGCCAGGAATTTGTATTCAAGTGCATTAGAAATTGATAGTACTTCAACATTAGCAATAAATGGATTGGAAAACCTTGAGAGAAAAGTTGCATATTTGCGCATCAAAAACAGAAAGAATAAAAATTTGAGGCAAATAGAGATACTTAAGCCTTTGAATTCCAGAGAGATAAATTGATTTTTTATGAGTGAGCAAAAGGTAAAAATAACACTTCCGGATGGTTCGGTAAAAGAGTATAATAATGGAGTAACAAGCCATGAAATTGCTATGGGAATTAGTGAAGGATTGGCGAGAAATGTGCTGGCAGCAAAAGTGAATAGTGAAATATGGGATTCTTCTCGATCAATTTTAGAAGACTCAACTGTTCAGTTGCTTACCTGGAACGACGATGAAGGGAAAAATACTTTCTGGCATTCGTCAGCTCACTTGATGGCAGAGGCGCTTGAGGAGATTTATCCTGGAGTTAAATTTGGAATTGGTCCTTCTGTAGAAACCGGATTTTACTACGATGTCGATTTTGGTGATCAGGAATTTGACTCTGCAGACTTAGGTAAGATAGAGCAAAAAATGACTGAACTGGCCAGGCAGAAAAATAATTATAAAAGAGAAGAAGTTTCAAAGAAGGATGCCGTAGCGTTTTTTACTAAAAAGGGCGACGAATATAAATTGGAATTATTGGAGAATCTGGAGGATGGAACTATTTCGTTTTACAAACAAGGAAATTTTACCGACCTATGCAGGGGCCCACATATTCCAAACACAGGAACAATAAAAGCCATAAAACTTACTAATGTTGCAGGGGCTTATTGGCGTGGCGATGAAAGCCGCAAACAACTAACCAGACTTTACGGCGTCACATTTCCAAAGAAAAAGGAACTTGACGAATATCTGGTTCTTGTAGAAGAGGCTAAGAAAAGAGATCACCGAAAATTAGGCAAAGAGCTCGAGTTATTCACTTTTTCTGAAAAAGTAGGACAGGGGCTTCCGCTATGGTTGCCAAAGGGAACTGCTCTAAGAGAGAAATTAGAAGGTTTTCTGAAGAAAGCCCAGACAAAGGCTGGCTATGAATCAGTTATCTCCCCACATATTGGGCATAAAAATTTATACATCACTTCCGGGCACTATGAGAAATATGGTAAAGACTCATTTCAGCCGATCAAAACCCCACACGAAAACGAGGAGTTCTTATTAAAACCCATGAATTGCCCGCATCATTGCGAAATGTATAAATTCAAACCTCGGTCTTATAAGGAATTGCCTATACGTTTTGCAGAATTTGGCACAGTGTATAGATATGAACAAAGCGGAGAGTTGCATGGATTGACGAGAGTACGAGGATTTACCCAAGATGATGCGCATATTTTTTGTAGGCCAGATCAGGTAAAAGAGGAATTCAAAAAAGTAATAGATTTGGTATTGTATGTTTTCAAGTCATTGGGTTTTAATGATTTTGTAACCCAGATATCATTGCGAGACCCGGATAACAAACAGAAATATATTGGCGATGATGAAGCCTGGGGAAAAGCAGAAAGTGCTATTATAGAAGCTACTGAAGAAAAAGGAATCAAAACAGTTATTGAGCTTGGTGAGGCAGCATTTTATGGACCCAAACTGGATTTCATGGTCAAAGATGCCCTGAAGCGTAGCTGGCAATTGGGTACGATTCAGGTAGATTATAATCTTCCGGAGCGATTTGAATTGGAATATGTAGGTGCTGACAATCAAAAACATCGTCCTGTAATGATTCATAGAGCACCTTTTGGTTCTATGGAAAGATTTGTAGCTATTTTGATTGAGCATACAGCCGGAAAATTTCCATTGTGGCTAAGCCCCCTGCAATATATTATTTTACCCATTTCAGAAAAATATGCAAATTATGCCAATACGGTAAACCAGCAATTGACTTCGGAAGAATTTACAGGTTATGTCGATCATCGAGATGAGAAGATAGGGCGAAAGATTCGTGATGCCGAAGTAAGCAAAATACCATATATGTTTATATTAGGAGAAAAAGAGGAAGAGTCTGGTTCGGTTTCCATCAGAAAACAAGGTGAAGGAGATTTGGGCAACTTTAAACAGAAAGATATTATTTCATTTTTGGACAAGGAAATGGAAAAAAGCCTGGTATCGGAAAATAGTTAATCAAATAACTATTTGAGTGTAGCTATTTTAAATGCAAAATATTATGCGGATATTTGCAGCTTTATTTTTTACACATTAAAAGAGGAGGTAAAAATCAGTAAACAAAGACCCTTTAATAGAAATCGTAGGAATTTTAGAGGACGACAAGAAGAACCATACAAGATAAATGAAAGAATAACCGCTACTCATGTCAGGGTAGTAGGAGAAAATGTAGAAGTCGGAATATACGATATTAATCAAGCTCAAGATTTCGCCAATGATCAAAATTTAGATTTGGTTGAGATTTCTCCAAAGGCCGATCCCCCAGTTTGCAGAATTATTGATTATTCTAAGTTCAAATATGAACAGAAAAAAAAGCAAAAGGAGATCAAAGCTAAAGCTCAGAAAACAGTAATGAAGGAGATCCGCTTTGGCCCGAATACAGATGACCATGATTTTAAATTTAAATTAAAGCATGCGATTAATTTTTTAAATGATGGAGCAAAAGTTAAAGCGTACGTTCATTTTGTTGGTAGAACAATTGTATTTAAGGAAAGAGGGGAGATTTTGTTGCTAAAATTTGCACAACAATTAGAAGATTACGGAAAGGTCGAACAATTGCCAAAATTAGAAGGAAAGAGAATGGCAATTTTTATATCACCTAAAGTAGGAAAGAAATAATTTTTATAATAAATAAAGTAAAATGCCAAAAGTAAAGACTAAGTCTGGAGCAAAGAAGAGGTTTAAATTGACCGGTACGGGTAAGATAAAAAGAAAACACGCTTTTAAAAGCCATATTCTTACCAAAAAGGAAACTAAACAAAAAAGGAATCTTACTCATATCACATTGGTGAGTCCAAGCGATACTCCTAGAATTAAGAAAATGTTAAACATTTAAGTTAAATAAATTATAGGCCAGAATTGAAGGTTTAAAAGATTCATTGTGAGCACCTCAATTCAAAAATAAACTAAAAAAATGCCAAGATCAGTAAATTCAGTAGCTTCAAGAGCTAGAAGAAAAAAAATCATAAAATCCGCCAAAGGTTATTGGGGACGAAGGAAGAATGTGTGGACTGTAGCAAAAAATGCTGTTGAAAAAGGAATGCAGTATGCCTACAGGGATAGAAAAGTAAAGAAAAGGGAATTTAGGGCATTGTGGATTCAGCGAATCAATGCCGGAGCAAGAGAGCATGGAATGTCTTATGCTGTTTTGATAGGAAAACTAAAAGAAGCAAATATTGACCTGAACAGAAAAGTATTGGCAGATTTAGCTATGAATCACCCAGATACTTTTAAAGCAGTTGTAGATAAACTGAAATAAAAAGAACATAGATATCAATTTTTAAGCCTCATTATTGAGGCTTTTTTTATGTCCAAATTATTTTCAATCAAAATAACATGAAAATATATGTACTAAAATTAAATATTATCAACCAAACTGATAATATAATTCGATTCATATTTTAATGATATGTTAGTTAATTAACTAAATTTCTTAGTAGTAAAATTGAAACATTAACAGAGAATGTTTAGCGTATTATAAAGAGATTTTTTTAACTAAAAATTTTGTCTTTTGAGAATATATTACTTCCATAGTGAATTAAGTTTTACTCAAGTAAGGTAAACTATTTCTGCGACAACTAATCTGTCAAATTCATTCTTACCTTAGTTGCATCAATTTAATGAGGAAACGCCAACCATATTTTTAGGCGTTTCTGTAAATTTTTTCATAGGTTGTGGTTTAATGTTTAGTGGAAAGTCGCTTTTGCGACTTTTCGCATTTAAAGTCAATTCTCATTCCCAAATTTTAAAAGCACTCTAATATATCACCTAGCCGGCTATGCTTTTTTACGGGAAATTAATTTATTATATATCTGGTAATAAGTTGTTTGAAACAACTTTATGCCTTTTTAAGAGCAATACATCAAAACATTAATGGGTTATTTCCGGTAGATATATATAGCAATTAAAATGCTTTTTGAATGAGATGCTTTTTTGGTGAAAGCATATTGATGCTAAAGTTAAGATGATCCTTTCGATATATGGATTTTATATTCGAGTAGGAGTGAAATAAAAGTAGCGAGGACGGGATTTGAACCCGTGACCTCAGGGTTATGAATCCTGCGCTCTAACCAACTGAGCTACCTCGCCATTTTTTAGGAGTGCAAACATACAAAGTTCAAGTTAAAACGCAAATTCATTGATAAAAAGAATTTTGTATCTAAATATAATTATTCTATATTGAAATCATTAAAATACTACGCTATGGAGAAGACTAAATTTGCCTTTGAATATGAGATAAACGCCTCAAAAAAAATGCTTTATTCATATTTTACAACTGCTAGTGGACTAGCACAATGGTTTGCTGATGATGTAAATATAGATGAAGATAAAATATTTAACTTTATATGGGAAGGGGAGGACCACAAAGCTAAGATGGTGAGCCATAGAACCAATTCATTTACCAAGTTTGTTTTTTTAGGCCCAGATAAATCAGAACTGGAAGATCCGGATTGGGTTGAGTTTAAGATTGATCTAAATGAAATGACTCAAACAACATTTATTAGAGTACAGGAATATTCTAATTTTGATGATAAGGAAGAACAAGCAGAAGTTTGGGAAGGATTATTTCATACCTTAAAAGAAACCGTAGGAGGCTGAAAATAAATTCCTCTTTTTTCAAACAATAACTTTTGTAGTCGTTAAGTTGATAAGGCAGAGGAAATAGTAAATGAAAAAAATTGATAAGCTAATCATTGGCTCTTTTCTGGGGCCATTTTTTCTGACTTTTTTTGTAGTTATTTTTATACTACTTGCACAATTCATGCTAAAGTATTTGGATGAGATTGTGGGTAAAGATTTGGACACCTCGGTTATCATTCAGCTGATATTTTACTTCAGCATATTTATGACACCCAATGCGTTTCCTTTAGCTATTTTGCTTTCTTCATTGATGACCTTTGGAAATTTGGGTGAGCATTTTGAAATAACGGCACTTAAAAGTGCGGGAATTTCTTTGGTACGGGTCATGGTCCCAATATTTGTATTTGCAATTTTTTTAACAGGGGCAGCGTACTATTCTAACAATTATATTGTACCAAAGGCAAACCTGAAAGCCTTTAGCTTGCTTTATGATGTAAAGCAGATGAAGCCATCAATGGACCTCAAGGAAGGAACTTTTTATAATGGCATTGAAGGATATAGTATAAAAGTTGGCGAAAAACTTCCTGATGGAAAATCATTAAAAAACCTTATCATTTATGATCACACAAAAGGGCAGGGTAACAAAAATATAATTTTAGCTGATTCTGGTTTAATGTATAATATTCTAAATAATCGTTATCTTGTTTTAGAATTATTTAACGGTAATACTTATAGTTGGGAGAAAAGCTCTCGTAAATCTTATCTTGCTCAACAACAGCCTGATCCATTGGTTAGAAATAAATTTGATTCTCAAAAAATTGTTTTTAGCCTTTCTTCATTTGATTTAAAAAGAACCAAGGAGGAACTTTTTTCAAGCAACCGATTAATGAAAAATGCACAACAATTAAAAGTTGATGTTGATTCCATGCAAATTGAGTATGCCGATAAAACCGAAGAAGTAAAAGAATATAGTTTTAAATTTTTTGATTATCATTTACAAGACATTGTGAGTTACTACAAAGAACGAGCAAATAAGAGAGATTTAAAAGAACGAGCGTTGGAACTGAAAAGGGAAGGTCTTGAGGACGAAATTGTAAATATTGATAATGCTAAAAAAGAAATTGATGTTGAGCTGAAAAAAAGAAACTCAAAAATAATTTCCAATAGGAATACAGATAGCTTAGCATCCAATAAAATAGTAGAAGATTCAGTTAACAAAAAAGCAAGTTTTGTAGGAATTAAAAAAGATCAGGTAAAGAGTGAAAATAGTGGGTTCAATAAAGATTACGTATCAAAATATATTTATGGAGAAAAGACATCTTTATTCGGGAAATATGATTTAAGGAAAATTGAAACTGTGGATGTTGTCAATTTATACAGAGTAGATAGTATTGCTAAAAAGCCAACTTTTGAAGAGAATATGGTGAAAATAGATAGTCTTTTGAATACAGAAAAAAGTATCAAAAAAGCATTTAATAAATCACTTACTCATGTGCGATACGTCAAAAATAATATGATGAATAGAAATGTTCAACTTGATAAACTAAGAACAGAATTAAATAAATTTCAATTAGAAAGATATAAGAAATTTTCGTTAGCAGCGACTATATTGATAATGTTTTTCATTGGAGCACCACTGGGGGCAATAATAAAACGAGGAGGCCTCGGGCTTCCTGTTCTTATTTCACTCTCATTTTTTATTTTATTTTATGTTATATCCATGATGTGTGAAAAGTGGACAAGAACAGATGTTATGGGACCCTTTATAGCTGCATGGATGGCAAATTTTATTTTACTTCCAGTCGGTATGTTTTTTATGAAACAAGCAAAAAATGATGCTAGACTTTTTGAGACAGATTTTTATAATATTGTCTTACTAAAAATTAAAACGTATTTCAATTCGTTACAATCTATATTCAATAAAAATAAATAGTTTGAATTAATTATTATTACATATATCTTTGCAGGATTTTAAAAATTAATGATAATAAATTAGCTAACATGTATTTAACAAAAGAAAAAAAACAAGAACTTTTTGAAAAGCATGGTCGGTTAAAATCCACAGGTGATACTGGCTCTCCAGAGGCTCAGATTGCACTATTTACTTACAGGATTAACCACCTTACTGAACATCTAAAAATTAACAAAAAGGATCATTCTACAAGATTAGGTCTTTTGAAATTAGTGGGAAAAAGAAGAAGATTATTAGATTTTCTTAGTCGAAAAGATATAGAACGATATCGATCAATAATTAAAGAATTAAAGATCAGAAAATAATGTTAAAGAGGGAGTTCTGTTTTGAATTCCCTCTTTTATATTATTCCAAACTCTCAATATTTATACAAAAAAGAATTATACCTATAATTATATGTCACTAAACATAATAAACAAGACCATTAAATTAAGCGATGGTCGCGAAATAACAATTGAAACAGGTAAACTTGCTAAACAAGCTGATGGCTCAGTTGTGGTAAGAATGGGCGATACTATGCTATTAGCAACCGTAGTGTCAAATCTTGAAGCAAGAGAAGGAGTTGATTTCCTACCTTTATCTGTAGATTATCAAGAAAAATTTTCTTCTGCTGGTCGAATCCCGGGAGGATTTTTAAAAAGAGAAGGAAGATTAGGCGATCATGAAATACTAGTTTGCAGGCTTGTTGACAGGGCTTTAAGGCCACTTTTTCCGGACGATTACCATGCTGAAACTCAAGTATTTATTCAATTGATATCGGCTGATCCCAAAGCTCAACCTGATGCACTCGCTGCATTGGCAGCATCTGCTGCACTCGCAGTTTCTGATATTCCTTTTGCAGGCCCAATTTCTGAAGTTAGAGTCATCAAGTTAGATGGTGAATTTAAAATTAATCCAAGTTTGGAGGAAATTGAAAAAGCTGAGCTGGAATTGATTGTAGCAGCTACTATCGAAAATATATTAATGGTAGAAGGTGAAATGAACGAGGTTTCCGAAGAGGAAATCCTTGAGGCATTAAAAGCTGCCCATGAAGCAATTAAGGATCAATGTAAAGTTCAGATTGAATTGACCGAAGAAGTTGGCAAAACTGAAAAAAGAACTTACAATCATGAAAACAATGATGAAGAACTAAGAGCTGACATACATGAAAAATTATATGATCAGGTTTATGATGTCACCAAGCAAATCATTGTCAATAAAAAGGAAAGAAAAGAGGCTTTTGGAAAAATAAAAGAAAATTATATCGAAAGCTTGCAAGAAGATCATGGAAAAGATGCGTTCCTGATCAACAAGTATTACCATGAAGTTGAAAAGAAAGCTGCCAGAAATCTGGTATTAGATGAAGGTGTAAGGCTTGATGGTCGTGACATGGATGAGATCAGACCTATATGGAGTGAAGTTGATTATTTGCCATCTGCACATGGTTCTGCGATATTCACAAGAGGAGAGACGCAGTCATTAACCACAGTGACTTTGGGTACCAAACTCGATGAGCAGATGATCGATAGTGCTACGGTTAAAGGAAGCAGAAAA
This sequence comes from uncultured Roseivirgaceae bacterium, assembly GCA_964507705.1. Lineage (GTDB taxonomy): Bacteria > Bacteroidota > Bacteroidia > Cytophagales > Cyclobacteriaceae > JAAUQL01. Next base: position 21,290 of record CAZDRA010000051.1, read on the forward strand.
TTTATTCTACATTATAATTTCCCAGCGTTTTCTACTGGAGAAGCAAGGCCAAATCGTGGCCCTGGAAGACGAGAGATCGGGCATGGTAATTTAGCACATCGAGCATTAAAAAAGGTGCTTCCTTCTGTAGATGACAATCCATATACAGTCCGTGTTGTTTCTGATATTTTAGAATCAAATGGTTCTTCGTCAATGGCAACTGTTTGCGCGGGTTCGTTGGCTTTAATGGATGCAGGAATTAAAATTAAATCACCTGTGACTGGAATAGCAATGGGTATGATTTCAGACCCTGTATCTGGAAAATATGCAATACTTTCAGATATTCTTGGCGATGAAGATCATTTAGGAGATATGGACTTTAAGGTAACCGGTACAGCTGATGGAATTACGGCATGTCAAATGGATATCAAAATTGAAGGTCTTTCATATGATGTATTAGGGAAAGCCCTTGCCCAAGCCAAGGCTGGTAGATTACATATACTTGAAGAAATTAAGAAAACGCTTGCCGCACCACGGGATAACCATAAACCCAATGCCCCACGTTTGATAAGTTTTAAAATTGATAAAGAATTTATTGGAGCTGTAATTGGGCCAGGAGGTAAAGTTATTCAGGAAATCCAAAAAGAGACAAGTACCACAATTGTTTTGGAAGAAGTAGAAGATTCTGGAGTTGTTAGCATATATGCGGCAGATGAAGCATCAGTAAAAGCTGCAGAAAAGTGGGTGAAAGGAATTGTCGCTGTACCTGAAGTGGACGAAGTTTATGATGGTAAGGTAAAGGCAATCACAAGTTTTGGAGCTTTTATAGAATTTATGCCTGGTAAAGAAGGGTTACTTCATATTTCTGAAATCAAATGGGAACGATTAGAAAATATGGATGGAGTGCTTGAAGTTGGAGAGGATATTAAAATTAAATTGATCGGAACCGATAGAAAAACAGGTAAATTCAGACTTTCAAGAAAAGTATTGTTGCCAAGACCAGAAAGATAAAGTTTAAATCATTTTGGATTTATTTTTCATGATCTGATAAAGCAATAATGCTGACTTAAATAGTTAAAAAAACCTGCTTAACGCAGGTTTTTTAATTTTTAGTGAATTGTTTTGCCTAATAAATATTGAAATGAGAGTATTATTTATTGTAACTAAATTCATACTCTCTAAACCATTTCTTAGTTTATTGGTTTTATTGTATCTAAAAAGTCAGTCTAAATACCAAACGCATATATATAATATTAACAAATAATTTTTTTGAAAATGGAAAATGTAGCAAATGTTTTGATAATAGGTTCAGGTCCAGCAGGGTACACAGCAGCGATATATGCTGCGCGAGCTGGTTTGAAACCAATCCTTTATCAGGGTGCTCAGCCAGGTGGTCAGTTGACAATTACCAATGATGTTGAAAATTATCCAGGATACCCAGAGGGAGTAAATGGGCCACAAATGATGATGGATTTTCAGGCACAGGCTGAAAGATTTGAAGCAGACGCAAGATATGGTGTAGTGACAGCTATTGATTTTAAGAAGTATCCTTTTGAAGTTACTGTTGATGAAGAGGAAAACCTGAAGGCTAAGTCAATAATTATTTCAACCGGTGCCTCGGCAAAATGGTTAGGTTTGCCATCTGAAGAAAGATTAAACAGTAAAGGAGTCTCTGCATGTGCAGTTTGTGATGGGTTTTTCTTTAAAAATCAAGAAGTAGCAGTTGTTGGAGGAGGTGATACTGCCTGCGAAGAAGCAAGTTATCTGGCCAAGATTTGCAAGACTGTTCACATGATTGTTAGAAGGGATGTATTTAGAGCATCCAAAATTATGGCCAAGCGTGTAATGAGTCTTCCAAATATTAATATTCATTGGCATTCGGAAACAGAAGAAATACTTGGAGAGAATGAAGTGGAAGCAGTTCGCATTGTAAATAATCAAACAGGCGTAAAAACTGAAATACCCATACAAGGTTTTTTTGTTGCAATTGGTCATCAACCAAATACTGAATTGTTTAAAGACATATTGGATATGGATGAAACGGGTTATTTGATTACCCAACCTGGTAGTTCTAAAACTAATATTGAAGGTGTTTTTGCATCAGGCGACGCACAAGATAAAATATATCGACAAGCAGTGACAGCTGCCGGTACAGGCTGTATGGCCGCACTGGATGCAGAAAGATTTCTTGCAGAGAAGGAAATGGAATAGGCCTCATTTTATTGACAATAGCAATTTCCAATTAATTTATATTCCGCAAAATGAAACTTGATATTTTAGTATTTGCAGCGCATCCGGACGATGCAGAATTGGGTTGCTCTGGAACAATTGCTGCCCATATTGCTGCTGGGTATAAATGTGGTATTGTCGATCTCACCAAAGGTGAGATGGGGACAAGGGGTACGCAGCAGTTGAGAATGGAAGAAGCCAATAAATCTTCAAAGATATTATCTATTCAAGTAAGAGAAAATTTAGGATTCGCCGATATTAAATTTTTGAATGACTGGGACCATCAAATTGAAGTCATTAAAATGATAAGGAAATATAGACCTGAAATAATCCTTGCAAATGCCATAAAAGACCGACATCCCGACCATGCTAAAGGAGCCGAACTTGTTCAGCAGGCGTTTTTTAAATCCGGGCTGAATAAGATTCGCACTGATCTAAATGGTGTTGGACAGGAATCATATCGTCCTAAAAATCTTTATCATTATATTCAGAGTGATTATATAGAACCTTCTTTCATTATTGATATTTCAAATTACTGGGATATAAAACTCAATTCGATTAAAGCGTTCAAATCTCAATTTTTAAATCAAGAGAATGATGAACCTGAGACTTATATTTCTAACCCAGGATTCTTGAGTTTTATTGAAGCAAGAGCTAAAGAATTTGGTCATAGAATTGGAACTGGATATGGTGAGGGATTTACCAAGTCAACCACCCCTGGGGTTAAGGACATGTTTTCATTATTGTAGCCTGTCTTTGCTTCTTAATTGCAATAGCAGTATTTTCTTATTTTGAGTTTTTTTTTTTGAGGTGCTATCTTATTCAAAATCCAAGTGGCAGCTTTCAAGATTTCTACTTCTTCGTAAAAATTATCTCTGGCAAAATGGATATATTTCAATACCAAGAAGCCATTGAACCAATGATAAAAAGATTTCGTGAACTGTTTTTCAGATTTACAATTTTTCTTAATTTTTTCTAAACCAGTTAAGAAATTTATATTGATAAGATAGGTTTTAATGCATTCAGGCAGTCCTTTAACAACGGATTGTTCATCATTTGAATAGTATAAATTTGACACTTCATCAAACAGTAATTTGAGGTCTTCAAACGACTTGGGGTTATATGAAAAATAATTGGTGTCTTCCTTTTGTAATATTTTTTCTATTGCCTTACCTGTGCCAAAAGGAACTCGATCTGAAGGTCTTGAAGATGGATAAACTGTAGTCGAATTTATATTTTTAATATTTCCAAGAGGGATTAATTTTTGGATAAAGTAAAAATCTTCACCAGCTTTTTTTTTATTCATTCCACCCTGTTTTTGATAAGCTTCTGAAGTAACTGTGATACATGAACCTATGGAATGAAAGGATGAAGGATGATTAATATATTGCAAGGCGTTTTTGTAATACCTCAAATGAAGCTCATAGTTAATAATTCCAGTGTAAATCTCAGGTTGAAAACTTCCCTCCAGCGGGTGTTCAAAGTAAATGATCGCTGCATTGGTTTCGTGAAAATTTTGGTAATAATTATTTATTTCTAATAGATAATTGGATTGACAAGTACAATCTGCATCAAAGCAAACGATAATTCCATCTTTTCTATTTATTATTTCAAATCTCCTGACCGCTTCATCCATTCCAATCTTTCTTGCCAGCCCAACACCTGCGTGTTTTTTTGGGAGATAGAAAGCTTGAATCACAATAAAAGTGAAACCAGGTTTACTGTGATTCCTGATCCAGGAATTTATTGATTTTGCAGTAAGTTGATTGTATTCTTTTACTGCCGGATCTTCATTTTCTGAGTAGTTGACTACGCATATGATTTCTATTTCGCATCCAGGAGATTCACAATTAAATAGTGACGTTAAAGATTTGAGAATGTGAGGTTCCTTGAAGCATGGAATAACTACAATTAATTTTGTATCGAGTTTTGGTTCAACAGTTATTTTATGCTTCAGCCAGGCGTAACGTTGTAAATAGAGATTCTGCAATTTATTATGGTGCAAGTCTTGATATTTTCCAGCGGGAATTACTTTCCTTCAAATAGAGAATTCGATCATGAAGTCTATTTGCCCGGCCTTGCCAAAACTCAATTCTATTTGGCGTAATTTCATATCCTCCCCAATTAACAGGTCTTTTTACAGTTTGCCCGATATGTTTAGCAGCTTCTATGACAAACGCTTTTTTAATTACATTTCTTGAATCAATTGGCTGGCTTTGTGGTGATATTATTGCTCCGATTTTACTTTTTAGCGGTCTTGATTTAAAATATGTATCCGATTGTTCGGCAGAAGTTTTTTGTGCAGTCCCTTCAATTATTACTTGTCTTTCAAGTTCTGGCCAAAAGAATAATGAAGAGATTTTAGGATTACTATTTAATTGTTCACCCTTTCGACTGTTGTAGTTTGTATAAAAAATGAACTGTTGATTTTCTACTCCTTTCAATAACACGACCCTTGATGAAGGAAAACCATTTTCAGATACAGTAGAGATTATCATAGCTGTCGGGTCCAAGCAATCAGCTTGGATGGCCTCATTCAACCAAATACTAAATTGCTCAACAGGATCGTCATTTACGTTTATTTTACTCAGTTTAGTTTTTGTGTATTCTCTTCGTAATTGGGAAATATTCATTTCGAAATTATAGAAATTATAAAAAAGACATTTATATGAGCTACTGAAAAAATGCCTTGATGTTCAATTATTTGTCGAAAGTTAGTATTAAAATGATCAATTATTATTATTTTTTATTCAAAATGTTAATACCTTTAATTCGATTGAGTATAATGGATTTTGAGAACAAATAATAGATTTAGAATCTTTAAATTACATTAATCGTTTTATAAATAGAAATGGAATTATTTAATTACGCCTACGATAAAATTGAACCTCAGAAAGGAGATCTGTTGATCTCGGAACCTTTCTTAGCTGACCCAAATTTTGCTAGAACAGTAATCCTTTTATGTGAACACAACGAGCAGGGATCGTTTGGATTTGTTTTAAACAAACCAGCAGATATTACAGTCGATAAGTTAATTGATGGAATCGGGAACAGAAAAGATAAAATATATTTCGGAGGACCGGTACAACAAAATACACTTCAATTTATTCATCTGAATGAAAGGTTAATTGATGAAGGAATTATAGTAAGAGATGGATTAATATGGGGCGGTAATTTTGAACAGATGCTAACTATGATGGAGTCAAACCTAATAGATTCTGCCGAGATAAAGTTTTTTGTAGGATATTCAGGGTGGGATGCTGGTCAATTAAAAAGTGAACTTGAATCAAATTCATGGATAATATCAAGAAATGTGAATGTTAAACGAATATTTGATACTGATGTATCATCTTTATGGAAAGAAGTGTTACGTACAATGGGTGGGAAATATAAAATTGTGGCTAATTTTCCCGCAGATCCGAGGTTAAATTAACCTTTAAAAGAATTTTATTATGGAAAAGAAAATTGAAAAGGAATCAGGGCAAAATGATGAGAAAATAGAGGCATCAGAAATCAATGAAAAAACAGATGATCAAATACTTCCTGAAAACCCAGAGAAAAAATTAGTAGAAGAGGAGGGAGGTCAACTTGAAAATACCGATCAGGCTGCAATACAAAAAAATGACCAAACTGAAATAGTACCTGAAAATCGTGATAAGAATGATTCTGAAGAAGTTCAAGGTGATATTGCAAATTCAGATGATGCTAAGTTATCAGTAAAGGAATCTGACAAAGAACCAACAAGCGAAACAAAAGCCGGAGCTGGTGAAAGACAAGAATTAAATATTGAAGAAAATGCTAAGGAGATTGAGACAAGGTCTGATGATTCGGACGTTAATTCTAAAGAAAGTATTGGTGCTGATTTGACTACATCTGAGAAAGATGAAGAAATTAAAATAGATTCATCAAATGAAAATGAGTCAAATGAGATTAGTGATGAAACTGCTGCCGAAAACAGCAAAGAAGATCCTGCAATTGATCCTCCCATAGTTGAAGAAAAAATTGAAGAACGTCATTTGGACTATACAAAATATTCTAAGAAACAAATGGTTCAGGTTTTGGAAAGCCTTCAAAAGGAAAATGACTTTTCTCAAATAGGCAAGATACTTAAAGAGATCAAAAGGGCATTTGATCCAATTGTAAACATTGAACGAAACGCAGCATATGATAAATATATTGCTGACGGAGGAGAGAAGGATGGTTTTGAATACCACCCCGATGACTTGGATAAACAATATCAAAATTTATTTAATAAACTGAGAGAAAGGAAAAACGAATATTTCAATAGTCAGGAGAAGCAAAAAGAGCACAATTTAAATCTGAAATCTGAAATTATTGAGAAACTCAGAGCGTTGATCGATGCGGAAGAAACAGGATCTAGTATTAAAATTATAAAAGATCTTCAAAGCCAATGGAAAGAAGTGGGTCTTATTCCATTTTCACAAGTAAAGACCTTATGGGCAAATTATAATGCACTTCTTGATCGATATTATGACCAGCGCAGTATTTATTTTGAGCTTAAGGAACTTGATAGAAAGAAAAATTACGACCTGAAAATTGAGTTGTGTAAAAAAGCTGAAACGCTGTCTGCTGAGGAAAATATCAGAGGTGCTATCAGGCATCTCAATGAACTTCATGAAGAATTCAGGCACATTGGCCCTGTTCCAAAGGTCGATCAGGAGGCAGTTTGGGAACGATTTAAATCTGCTTCGGATAAAATCTATTTGAAAAGGAAGGCTTTTTATGAAAAATTAAAAGATGAACATAAAATAAATGAAGTTGCCAAAGAAGCTTTGATAGAAAAAGTGATTCCTTTTACAGAATTTTCCTCAGAAAAAATTTCTGATTGGAATACAAAGACCAAAGAAATATTATCCATCCAAAAAGAATGGGATACGATTGGTAGCTTATCAAAGGAAAAAGCAAAGAATATCAACAAGAAATTTTGGGTTTCATTTAAATCATTTTTCAATAAAAAGGGAAAATTTTTCAAAAAATTGGAAGAGGGTAGAAGGGAAAACTTGATATTCAAACAACAATTAGTAGAAAAAGCTGAGGCATTGAAGGAGAGTGATGATTTTAATAAAACATCAGATGAGTTGAAGCAACTTCAAAGGCAATGGAAAGAATCCGGGCCTGTTCCCGAGAAAAATAGAAATGAAATATACTTAAAGTTTAAAATTGCTTGTGACTACTTTTTTGACAGACGAAGAGAAAATAGCGGTGTCGTAGCGAAAGATTATGAGGCAAACCTGAACAAGAAGCAATTGTTATGCAAAGAAATAGAAACAATGATTAATGCAAAGAAAATTGAAATTGATCGCATTAAAAAAATTGAAGTTGAATGGAGTGATATTGGTTTTGTGCCAAAATCAAGTATTAAATCTATACAGGAGAAATATTTAGGACTAATAAATAAAGTGACAGATAGTGTAAATATTCCTGAAATTGATAAGCAGAAATTGAGATTATCAGCTCAGTTCAATAAATCAAGTGATAGCCCCGGAGTTGAAAGACTTATTATAAAAAAAGAAGGAGCAATTAGAAGGCAGATCTCCAATCTTGAGAGTGATATCAATCTTTGGGCAAATAATATTGATTTTTTTGCATCATCAA
>CAZDRA010000052.1:0-28108 GCA_964507705.1 uncultured Roseivirgaceae bacterium
ACTTCGATTCCCAATTGCTGCAATCTCGATTTGTGTTCTGGAAGTAACCCATCGTCTGTTACAAGAATATCAATTTTTGACAATGGACAGATTACACCAAGACTTCGTTTATTAATTTTACTGGAATCTGCCAGTACAACAATCTGCCTTGATATCTCTATGGATAATTGATTAAAATGCGCCTCTTCGATATTTGGCGTTGAAATACCATAATCGAAATTGAGTCCATCTACACCTAAAAATAATTTGTCGCACAAATAATTTTTAATTTGTGTTTCGGCAGGACTTCCAATCATAGAAAGAGATCCTTTTCTTAAAAATCCGCCAATCATTATCACCTGAATATTATTTTTGTTTACGAGGTTATTAGCAATATTGAGTGCATTGGTAATGACAGTCAGAGCGTCTTCAGAAGAAATATTTTTTACCAATTCTTGGGTTGTTGTCCCGGAATCAATAATTATTGTATCTCCATCCTGAATTAGTTTTGATGCTCTTTTCCCAATTTTTTGCTTCTGTGCGAAATAGATTTTTTGCTTTTCAGAAAGCTCAAAGTCAATTCCTACACGACTTACCTTGATCGCACCTCCCCTGGCTCTGATCAACATATTCTTTTTCTCCAATTGCAAAAAATCATTTCGTATAGTGACTTCACTCACTCCGAATTGCTCACTTAAGTCAGAAACATTAACCTGGCCATTGGTTTCTAATTTTTCCAGAATGATAGTCCTTCTTTGCACTGTCGATCTTTTCTTTGTAGTCATAGCAAACAAATTTATACTTTAAAAGTTAGCGGTGCTCATAATAATCAATTTATACTTTTATTCCAGAATCCATTTCCTGAACAGTAAATCATTTTTCTATTGCAAATTGAATTATAAAGGAAAAGTAAAGTTAATTCCTATAAAAGAATATTTACGAAAGGATATTATCTTTCTTATACTTGTTTTTATTATGGTTAATATTTTTCTTTAGTAAAGTAAGATTTACCTTTACAAAAATTTTACACTTAATAATTTTTCTTTTAGTAATGAATACATTAGCTAATCACAATCATTTAAGAAATGATCAAGAAAATAAGGATGTCACGTCTTTGGAAATTTCAAATCAACCTGAAATATGGCAACTAACCTGGCAAGCATTTCAAAATCAGCAATCATCCATAAATCAGTTTCTCAAAACTGTTTTTAACAAAGAAAATATAAATATCATATTAACTGGTGCAGGTACCTCTGCATTCATTGGTGATGCTCTTCAGGGAACTTTTCAAAAACATACCAATCTACCAACACGGGCAGTTAGCACTACTGAACTTGTCACACACCCCAATCTTTTTCTACATAAAGAAAGGCCGACATTGATTATCTCTTTTGCCAGGTCTGGAGATAGTCCAGAAAGTGTAGCTGCTGTAAATCTGGCAAATGATGTTTGTGATGAGGTCTATCATTTGATCGTTACATGCAATAAAAATGGTAGCCTTGCCAAAGCGAAAGAAGATGAAAATGCATTTGTTTTTTTACTTCCCGAAGAAACCAATGATAAAGGTCTTGCCATGACTTCCAGTTTTACCTCCATGCTCTTAAGTGGTGTGTTGATTTCCAGAATTAATGAGATTGATATTGCCAAAGACCAGGTAGAAAGGCTGATTGTATTTGGAAAAAATATACTTACTAACTATGCTGAAAAGTTGCTCGAAGTAGCCAAAATGGATTTTAATCGTGTTGTATTTCTTGGTTCGGGGCCACTAAAAGGAACGGCTGAGGAGTCGCACCTAAAACTTCAGGAACTTACTGATGGGAAAGTCATATGTAAGCATGATTCTTTTTTGGGCTTGCGTCATGGGCCAAAGGCTGTTATTGATGATACAACAGTAATTATCTATTTATTTTCCAATGATCCTTATGTCGAACAGTATGAAAACGACCTGGTAAATGAAGTTAATAATCAAAATCTTGGTATGTTTAGCATTGGAATTTTTGATAAACAAAAAAGTGAAATAAAATTAGATATGAGTATAGGGATTAATAATGATCACAAAACTCTTGATGAAGATTTTTTATCTATAGTAAGTATTTTACCGGCACAAATCCTAGGTTATTACAAATCGGTAGAATTGGGACTTAACCCAGACAATCCTTCTGCCACAGGGGCGATTTCCAGGGTAGTAAAAGGAGTAAAAATTTATCCATACAAATCATAATCTGATTCATGACACATCCAGTTCGTTCTATCATCCAAAAACATAAAAATAATCCATCAAAAGGTATATACTCTGTTTGTTCTGCAAATAGATTTGTATTGGAGGCTGCCATGATTCAAGCCCGGCAAGATAACTCGGTATTGTTAATCGAGGCCACCTCCAATCAAGTAGATCAATTTGGTGGATATACCGGCATGACCCCACAGGATTTTGCAAACTATGTTTTTTCTATTGCTAAAGAAACAGGGTTTTCCGAATCCTCAATAATATTAGGAGGCGATCACTTAGGCCCCAATGTATGGCAAGACCAACCTGAAGAAATTGCCATGAAAAATGCGAGAGATCAAATTCGGGCATATGTAAAGGCAGGTTTTACAAAGATTCATCTGGATGCAAGCATGCCTTTGCCGGGTGATAAATCAATAAATCATCTTCCGCTTAGCGCCAATATTGTCGCAAAAAGATCTGCGGAATTATGCCAGGCAGCTGAAGAAGAAGCGAGTTTATCAAAAGGCATTGCACCCATCTATATTATTGGTACTGACGTTCCTATTCCCGGTGGAGCGCAAGAATCTTTGGATAACATTCGAATTACCCCAGTAGAAGAGGTAGAGGAAATTATAGAGCTAACCCGTGAAGCTTTTAAGAAAAAAGGCCTGGACAATGCCTGGGAAAGAGTAGTTGCAGTTGTCGTTCAGCCAGGTGTAGAATTTAGCGATGACGATATCGCAGAGTATGATCGCTCAAAGGCCAGCAATTTGATTGCCTACATTAAAGACCATCCTCAAATGATTTTTGAAGCGCACTCTACAGATTATCAGCATCCTGGGGCACTAAAAAAAATGGTTGAAGACCACATGGCAATATTGAAAGTTGGCCCCTGGTTGACATATGCATTTCGAGAAGCGGTATTTGCTCTTGCTGCAATTGAGAATGAACTCGCAAAGTTTGGTAAAATTGATTCCCCTTCAAATATTATTGATACTTTGGAGAGTGCAATGCAAAATGAACCAAAGTACTGGCAGAAACATTACCATGGCGATGAGTCTCAACTGGCCTATGCGAGGATGTACAGTTATAGTGATCGAATAAGATACTATTGGCCACAAAAATCTGTAGATGGTGCCTTAAATAAATTGTTGGATAATTTGAAGGCCAGTTCAATTCCTGTTTCATTAGTTGGCCAATTTATGCCCAATCAATACGAGGCTCTTCGTACCGGAAAAATAAAGAATTCTCCAGTAGGTTTTATCCACCATAAAATTATGGAGGTACTAAAAATATATTCAAATTCTTCAGGAATGAGTTGATAGAACATCATAGAAATGAGAATTCGTTAAGCGATAAACTAATTATAACTATAAAAACAATAAAATGGGAAAAGGAAAACCTTGGTTAATTTATGCAATTATTACTACGATTTTTTGGGGCACTTGGGGAGCATTGATAGAAATTCCTGAGAAAGGTGGTTTTCCTGCCACGCTTGGTTTTTCTGTTTGGGCTTTAACCATGATTCTACCTGCACTTTTTGTGTTGTGGAAAGTAAAATGGAAATTAGACAAGGACTCCAAATCAATTGTTCTTGGTATGATTATAGGAATTACTGGAGGAGGCGGACAATTGCTGCTTTTCCAGGCCTTACGCATGGGACCAGCTTATTTAGTATTTCCAATTATTTCATTGTCACCGGTTGTCACCATTTTATTGTCATCTATATTTTTAAAAGAAAAAGCAAGCAAGCGAGGATGGTTCGGCATATTTTTAGCATTAGTTGCCATCCCATTTCTATCATATCAATCGGCAACTGGAGGTGGATCTGATGGATTATTGTGGTTGATTTTGGCACTTTTTGTATTCCTTGCCTGGGGTGTGCAGGCTTATGTAATGAAATTTGCAAATGAAACCATGAAGGCAGAAAGCATATTTTTCTATATGATGATTTCCGGTATTGCCTTTATCCCTTTTGCATTATGGATGACGGATTTTAGTCAAGATATAAATTGGGGAATTAGTGGTCCCTTGCTGACAGCTGCAATTCAAATATTAAATGCTGTGGGTGCACTTATGCTGGTATTTGCATTTCGTTACGGAAAAGCTATTGTGGTGAGTCCTATGACAAATGCTTTAGCTCCAGTATTAACAGTTTTAATTTCTTTGTTAATATACCAGATGATCCCAGAAACAAATGTTGTTATTGGTATTGGACTGGCAATTGGGTCGGCATTCTTATTAGCAATTGAGCCAGAGTAAAGAACTTCAAGTAAAGACAGTAAATTATTATGGATAGTAGAAAATACGATGCTATTGTTGTTGGAGAGCTCAACGTCGACATTATTTTAAATGACATAAACTCGTTTCCGGAAATCGGAAAAGAAAAATTGGCCGGCAAAATGGACACGACCTTAGGGAGTTCATCGGCAATACTTGCCAGCAATTTAAGCAGCATTGGATCAAAGGTAGCATTTATAGGGAAAATAGGTCAAGATCAAAATGGCGAGATAGTTCTCGATAGTTTTCGGAATAAAGGAGTCGATACGAGTATGATTATCAGAAGCTCAGATTATAATACCGGAGCAACCATAGTACTTAATTTTGAAGAAGATCGCGCCAACATTACCTATCCCGGAGCCATGGAATATCTTGGTATCGATGATATTTCCGATGAACAATTGTCTCTGGCAAAGCATCTTCATTTTTCATCTGTCTTTTTTCAACCGGGTATTAAACCCGACTTAGCCAATTTATTTAAAAAAGCTAAGTCTTTGGGATTAACAACTTCGATCGACCCTCAATGGGATCCTGCTGAATTATGGGATTTTGATTATGCAGAGATTCTTCCATATGTTGATGTATTTCTACCCAATGAAGCCGAGCTGAAATTGATAACGCACTCCAAGACCTTGGAAGAAGCCATTGTTGAGATCAATAAATATTGCAATATTTTGGTTGTAAAAAACGGAAGTCAAGGCTCTACCATTTATCAAGATGGAAAAAGCAATCATGCAAAGTCATTTCTAAATACTGCTGTCGTTGATGCCATTGGAGCTGGAGATAGCTTTAATGCAGGATTTCTATTTAAATTCGTTCAAGATAGCCCTATAAATGAATGTCAGATTTTTGGCAATCTCATGGGAGCGATAAATACAACACAATCGGGTGGTACTACAGCATTCAAAAATTATGATAGTATTATGGAAATTGCCAGCACCAAATTCGGCTATTAGAAATTTCCAAAAACCTGGCTCGATTGTATATTATAAATTCATGATAACCCTGTTGAAACTGGATTTGTAAACGAACCCTATCACTGGAAATACAGTAGTGCAATTGACTATAGTGGAGGGAAAGGTCTATTAGAAATTGATTATGTTTGATATAATGGTCACGAGCTACAAGCTCGCGCCAGCGGAGGTGGACTCATCATTATTGCATTCAATCATTTTCTCATTTCAACCTGGCCTTGCCGGTAAGCTGGCATTCTTACATTATCTTTATAATTACAATAGAACCTAATTTTTATTTATGAAACTCCAGGAAAAGTTCAAGCTGTTAGAAAGTAATCAACAGGGCCTGTTGGCTACGAATTTTTATAATTTTGAAACGCTCAGTGGAATATTAGTTGCTGCCTCAGAATTGAAATTGCCTATCATTCTCCAGCTCACAAAAAGCTCGATAGATTATTTGGGATTAAATATGGCAGTTTCCATGGCCCGAACTGGACTTAAAGATTTTGGTGTGGAAGGTTGGCTTCATCTCGACCATGGAGATTCTTATGATCTTGTACATCAGTGTCTGGATGCAGGATTCGATTCTGTGATGATTGATGCGAGTGAGCAATCATTTGATGAAAATATTTCTATCACACGAAAAGTAGTAAAGTTGGCTTCAAAATATGGAGCCAATGTAGAAGCAGAATTAGGTTTTGTTGCAAAATTGGGACAATCACAAAATACCCAGGGATTTACCCAACCTGAAGAAGCAGAAAAATTTGTAAGCGAAACAGGAATTGACGCATTGGCTGTTGCCATTGGTACAGCACATGGGTTTTACAAAACAGAGCCCAAATTACAAATGGAATTGCTGAGTAATATTCGAGCGGTAACAGACGCCACATTGGTTTTACATGGAGGTTCAGGCGTACCTCATAATGACCTGATAGAAACAATAAAAAGAGGAATATGCAAAATTAATCTTGCTACTGAGATTAAAAACATATTTATGAATACCCTAAAAAATCAATTGCAAAAAACTGAGGAAATAGATTTAAGAAAAGTTTTTCCAGTGGCTACACGGGCTGTAACAGAGCTGGTAAAAGAAAAACTTAAAGTTGTAAATAGAGTCTGTCTATAAAGTCAGAGTCTGTTTAGAATGTTTGAAATCAAGGCTTGCAAAGTATCTAAAAAACGGAGTTTACGTTTGTAAATGAGTTTTTTAGGTACAAGCGTAACGCAGATATCGGACATTATGGACAGGCTCTAAATAGAATTAATCAGCATACTTGAAGTACTTGAGCCATACGCTGGACTAATCACATGTATTCATCTCAATAAAATAATATTTTCGAGATTATTCTATGGTAACTCAACATCATTGATGAAATTTGTTTTTGGACGCAAAACCCAAAATGCTAATGAATTATGCTAACCACCCCTTTAAATTATTGAATGCTGTTGCAAGCTTATCTGTTGCTACTATATCAATCTTAATCTTTGCAAGTTGCATGGAACCTCCTGAACCGCTCAGTAATGATTGGAGCATTCATTCTCAAAGATCAGAAATAGAACCCAAGTACTGGGTTGATGGAAATGTACTTTTTGAAAACGAGCCGACACTTGCTCTATCTGGAAATGGCAAGGCATATGTAAATGGAAGTTGGACAAAAACTTATAGTGTGGATTCTAATAAGGTTTATAAGTTTGTCACACACTTCAAACCTCAAAAAGTTGTGCAACTAAATCGCAGTATTTTGGCACAGATAACATGGCTCAATAAACAAGGAAAACGTGTTGGATTTAAAGAGTTTCCAGCTGATAGAGCCAAACAATCTGAGGGAGAATGGTATATCATTGAACAATCTTATGAGGTTCCTGATAATGTTGAAAAGGCAAAAATTGATCTTTTTTATCGTTGGGATGCAAACGGGACTGTTTATTTCGGGGGAACTCAATTTGATGAAACAAATGCAATTGAACCAAGATTGGTTCGCTTGGCAGCGATTCATCATAGACCAAAAAACACATCCTCAATACTCGAAAACCTGGAACAATTTAAGACTTACATAAATATTGCCGGAGAACAAAAAGCAGATATTGTTTGCCTGCCGGAAGGGATAACCATCGTAGGAAATGGAAAAACATATGTAGAAGCCAGTGAATCAATACCGGGACCAACTACTGATTTTCTTGGGGAATTAGCCAAAAATAATAATATGTATATCGTGGCAGGTTTAATCGAGAAGGATGGGCTGGTCATTTACAATACTTCAGTTTTGATAGGAAGAGATGGAACCGTAGAAGGAAAGTATCGAAAAACTTCATTGCCTCGTGAAGAAGTTGATGGTGGAATTACACCGGGGGAATATTTCCCGGTTTTTAATACAGATTTTGGAAAGGTTGGCATGATGATTTGTTGGGATGTTTATTTCCCAGAACCTGCCCGTATGCTTGCACTCAATGGCGCAGAGGTTATTTTTATGCCAATTTGGGGAGGAAATTTAACACTCGCCAAAGCCAGAGCAATCGAAAATCAAATATATCTTGTTTCTTCAACTTACGATATGAAAACAGGTGTTTTTGATAAAACCGGGAAGCTAATCGCTGAAGGTACGGATGAAAATCCCGTGGTTGTAATTGAAGTTGATCTGAATAAACGAGAACTCTGGAATTGGCTTGGTGAATTTAAAAATCGAATTCAACGAGAAATGCCAAGTGTTAGTGCAATCAGCTATTGAGTTAACTTCAATATTATATTTTTTTAAATCGAATATTTTTTGCTGGATTTTAAGTTAAAATGGCAATAATTCGTAATCCGAAAGTAATGTTTAATTTAGCCGAAATAAATTAATATTATTGCGTTTGATTGAGTTAAATATTGAATTTAAGTAAGATAAATGGAGAAAGATAAAATTGGTATCGAACAAGTAAAGGTGGGTGCAGCAAGCTTCTTTAGTTTGTTTTCACTTGTTGGTTTTATGTTTTATGGACTTCCTTTTTTTTATGATTTTTGGGTAGAGGAATATGGCTGGTCGCATGCACAAGTCACATCAGGGAATGCAGTTGGTAAAATTGTGATGGGATTGTTTGCCTTTGTGGCTGGTTGGCTAATTGACAAGATAGGGCCTCGTAGAATCATGCTCGTAGGTGTGTTGCTAGGTGGAGGCGCTGTAGTTGGGCTTAGTATTGTAAACTCAATGTGGCAATTTTACTTTTTTTATATACTTATCGCATTGGCCTATATGACCGCCGGCCCATTACCCAATCAAGTATTAATCTCCCGATGGTTTAGCAAATCAAGAGGGAAGGCCATGGGCGTAGCCTATTTGGGCATTGGGGTTGGGGGAATGTTGGTACCCCAGGTTAATCAATTACTAATTGATCATTTCGGGTGGCATGCTGCTTTGATGATGCTGGGTATTCTGATGATCGTCATCGCTTTTCCAATAGTATGGTTTGTGAAGGACAAAGATGATAGCAAAAAACCTATTGAAGATAAAGAGAAAGAACCTAAGGTATCTTTAAAAGCTATTTTTAGAAACAAGAATTTTTATCTTTTGGTCATTGGCAGTATGTGTTCGATTGGGGCAGTGAGTGGAACAAGCCAGAATCTTAAACTTTTTCTAAGCCTCGATTTAGATTATTCTCAACAGCTCGCCGCCAATTTGATATCTATTGTACTTGCATCTAGTTTGGTAGGTCGCTTGTTTATGGGGTGGTTAGCTGACAGATGGCCAAAAAAGTATGTAATGATACTTATTTATCTTCTTGTGGCTGGATCCATACCATTATTATATTTTGCTCATGTTCCGGGTATTATTTATGTGTTTGCCTTCTTTTTCGGTGTGGGTTTGGGTGGAGATTATATGATTATCCCACTAATGGCTGCTGAATTATTTGGCGTGAAGGTGCTGGGCAGGATAATGGGTATTGTGCTTACAGCCGATGGTTTCGGAGAAGCATTGGCCCCAATGCTAGTTGGATGGTTGCGTGATCAATATGGAAATTATACCAATGGATTCACAGCTCTCATTGTGCTGGCTGTATTGGGTGCAATTGCAATTTCGATGTTACCTAAAAAATCGAAATACAGCTAAAATGTTTGATATTTTATAACCTATCTGCCGTAAATCGCTAAACAATTTCCATGAAATAAATTTATTATCGGATGTCGGTAGTTAAAATAAAAATCCAAAAATTATTTTTTTATAAATATTTTCTATGTCAAAATTAGTTTCACTTTCACAATCGGCCAAAGGAATTCTCAAAAGAGGACGCGTCTTTGTTCCCAGTCCTTTGGTTATGGATGAGAATAAAAAATTGCTGGAATCCTATCAGCGCTTGTTGACGCTTTATTATATAAAATCCGGTGCCAGTGCAGTAATACCCGGAGCGCATACTGGTGAGTTTGCACTTAACAGTCTTGATGTATTGTCTTATTGGCTTGAGTTGGTCAAAGAGATGACGGATAGCTATGGAGAAAACATGATTCTGTTTGCGGCGATTGGAGGAAAAGAAGTATTGAAGCAGGCAGAATTAGCTGCAAAATTCGGTTATGATATTGCCTTGGTGGCACCAACCGCTTTTGCAGGCAAAGATGAGAAAGGTGTGATGGAGCTTGTAACAGAAATAGCATCTATCATTCCAATTTTCGGGTTCGAATTGCAAAGAGCCATTCCTGGTAGTTATAATTATACCCCTGAAATGTGGTCAAAATTTTTAGACATATCCTACGGAGCAAAAGGTGCATCATTCGATACCTACCGATCCATCAGAATGTTAGAAGCCGCTGCCATTGCAGTTAGGCGTGAAGAACTTACCATGTTCACAGGCAATGATGATAGAATTGTAGCTGATTTGCTCGGAAATTATACCTATAAAAATGAAAGTGGAGAATCAAGTATCCAGTACGAAGGCGGACTATTGGGGCATTTTGCTACCGATACACACGCTGTGGTAAGGTGGGTAAAAGAAATCTTTGCTTCGCGAGGCACAAATAATTGGGATTATCCCCTCTCCAAAGAAACCCTTGCCCATGCTGTCAATCACTGTAATATGGAACTTTTTGATGCATTGGGAAATTTTGAAAATTCAGTTTGGGGAGTAAAATATCGACTTACTAAGCTAGGATTATTGCCCGGGCCATATTGCTCTACTGAAGAAGGACGACCTGGCCAGGCTGCAGCTATTGATAAAATCTATGGTGCTTTTCCCGACTTGACAGATGATGCATTTGTTAAGGAAAATTTGGATTGGATGAAAAAAGAAATTGGAATAAAGTAAATATCTACTATGAAATTTAGTGAAATAAGAACTGATGAGGAGTTGTGGAAGTTCATGACTACGCCTTCAGAAAAACTCGTTGAAAGTGTATCCAGAATCGAAGGGCCCATCATGATATTGGGAGGAAGTGGCAAAATGGGAAAGGAATTGGTTAGCCTCATTCAGAATGCGGATAAAATTTTAGGAATAAATAGAGACATGTATGTAGCTTCTACATTCAGTAATCCGGACGGAAAAGACATTGAGCTACTGGAGCAAATGAATGTTACTTGTTTCAAAGGCGATTTATCAGACGAGAAGTTTTTAGCGTCATTGCCCGACACGCCAAATGTGGTTTATATGATGGGATTTAAATTTGGCAGTAGCGGTGATTGGCAAAGATCATTTCACTTAAATTCTATCACCCCCTTTCTTGTGGGGAAAAAGTATGCCAATTCTAAAATAGTAGTTTTCTCCAGTGGCAATCCTTATCCGCATGTTGCAAAAGATAGCAAAGGGAGTACCGAGCAAGCCCAACTCGAACCGGTTGGAATATACGGTTGGAGTATTGTAGCTCGTGAGAGTTCTTTCAGAATTACTGCTAAACAGAATAATAATCAAAAAATTGGTTTTTACAGATTGATGTATGCACAGCATCTTTGCTATGGAGTTTTGATAGATCTGGCAAAAATGATCATGAACAATGAACCTATCTCTTTGGCCATGCCTGCGGTAAATCTTGTGTCACAGCGTGAAGCAAATGAAGTGGCTATTAAATTATTTGATCAATGTAGCAATACGCCCTGGACGGTAAATATTGCGGGTCCGGTCTGGCCGGTTAAAGAAATTGTCAAAAGGCTTGAAAAGTATCTTGATAAAAAGGCCATTGTGCTCGATGATGAATCGGAGCAAGCATTATTGGTAGATGATGCGCTTTGCGAAGAAACTTTCGGTGAATATCAGGACGATTGCGAAGATATGATCAAAGGCGCTGCATTGTGGGTAAAAAACGACGGTGAATACTGGAATAAGCCCACATTTTTTGGCAGAGAAAAACATGATTATTGAGATATAATTTTACCCGTTTACAATTATGCAAAATCTTGAAAAGGTGTTAAACATTTCTGAAAAAAATTTAACTACTTATGGATTTGCATGCTTTTATTATGCGGAAGAGTTAAGGTCACAAGACAATTACTGGCTCAGAGAGATAACTTTGAGTATTGGTGGTATCCAAGAAATCAAACCGCAGCCTTTTAAAATTCCGGATAAGCTGTTGATAGAATTATCCAAAAAGGATAAAATAGTAAATCATGAAAATTATAAAATTGGTGAAAATGATTCTCCAGTAGCGGCAGTAAAATTATTATCAGAAAGAGCCGGCTGGAATCAGACCAAATCAGACCTCGATCATATTTATAAAAATGCTGATCGTGGATATCTATTGGCTACATATTCATTTAAAAATCAAAAGATCATACTGGGAAGCGGTTTGTCACTACCGATTTCTGAAGATATATCCTGGATTGGGATGATCCTTGTTCACCCAGAACTGAGAAGGCAAGGCATAGCAAAATCAATAATGCATTCTTGCATGGAACATGCAAGACTAAATCAAAAGAAATCAATAATTGGTCTGGATGCCACACCCCAGGGAAAACAAGTCTATGACTCATTGGGGTTTGTAGACTCCTATAAGTTGTGGAGGTCTGAAATTGCTACAGATTTAAAGCATCCTTCAGATTCCAATGTGGAGTTGAGGTCTTTTGATTTGCCTGAGGTAAAGAAATACTTGCTTAGCAAAAATAATATTGAGCGATTTCAAATTACTACCCTACTGGCGGATTTGCCAAAAAGCAAAAACTTATTGGCAATTTCTGATGGCATTGTTACTGGGTTTATAATGAGCAGACCAGGCAGGCTAAAACCTTTGATTGGACCAATCTTCGCAGATTCTGAAGAAACCGCAATTAGCCTGTTGACGCACGTTTTGAGCCACTGGAATTCTATGGGTTTTTCGTATGTTTTTATCGATATCCCAGAGCAGCATATTGGAGAAGGTTCAATTTTTATAAATGAAGAAAGTACTTTCAATTCATCCAAAACATCTCAGATTGTCATCAAGCAGCTCAGGTCTTTTGTTAGAATGTACCAGTTGATTTCGGATAAAGAAGTAGAGAAATACCTTGTAAATTCGGATAGCGAAAGCTACAAGCAAGCACTGCTAAAAGCTGGTGAGAGCTACGAAAAAACATTGGCTTATATGGAAAAAGAAAAGAAAGATATCATTCCAAACATGTATGCAATTGGAGGACCTGAAATGAGTTAGTTTTTGATTTTAGAGTAATTTCTTTTAATGATGCTTCGAAGGAATATCTTTACCAAATCTTCTTCCAATCACCACACCAAAAGTAAAACCATCATAAATTTCTTTATTGATATAACCGGTTGAAATTGCTACTTCCCATCCGTCGCTTTTGATAAACGCATACTCTACTCCAAAATATCCGATCCAGAATGTTTCATTAGGATCAGTCTCAATACCTGTTCCAGCAAAAATCGAAAATCGTTCGAAAGGTTCAAATACAATAACTCCGCTGAAAAGCAATACATTTTCTCGTTTTATATATTCCTCCTCATTTTTTTCTACTTCAATATTCAGAAATGCCAATTCATTGTAGGTGCCAATTGCCCACTTGTGGGAAATCCAATATTCATAGTCTATTCCAAAAGTAGGTGCAAGCACATATTGTTCTTTTCCAGTTTGGGTATTGCGAACCTCATGAATAAGTGTATTACCCAGGAACAATCCGATTTTGTGTCTTTTTAAAGTTATGTTATCTAGTTCATGTGAATTTTCCTGAGCAAGAAGTGAACTATAAAATATGACTTGTAAACATGCAGTTAAAAAATATATCTTAATCATAATAGAAATATTAAAAAGTTATATAAAGGAAACTATTTCTGACTACCATAGCAAGTTGAATGGAATTATTTTAAAACTTATACTTGAAATTGCACAATTTCAGCAACTGATTTGTACAGATTTTTCCTTGGTCCATCCATAGGAAATTCCAGTTGGACGAAAAAGGATACATTTTCCCTGGTTTGATGGCATAATGGACACTTGCGGTAAATGTAGTACCGGATTTAAAATCTTTAACGAGGTTGTTCTTATCAAGATTCCCGCATCTTACTCCGGTTCAACGACAGCTACATTGTCAACAACATCATCTGCTCCATGCGTGAGTTTTTTGAGTTTCTGTACGAAGATGATCAAGAGTAGCCCAAACCCAACACAAAAAGCACACACACCTAAAAAGATGGTCAATTCTCCAGCACTTTGGGCGGCCTCGCCAATTAGTCCGGCGACCTTATTTCCGATACTGGTAGCAAAAAAGTAAGCACCCATCATGAAGGAAACATATTTTGCAGGAGCCATTTTTGTAATGAAAGACAATGCCACAGGCGATAAACTCAATTCCCCAATTACGTGCAAAAGATAAGCTCCAAACAACCAATAAATTGATGCCTTCCCATCCAGGGAGTCAACCGTTTCTAAGGCAGCAGCAGCAAGCAACATAAACCCAATCCCGGTGACAATCGTACCAATTCCCATTTTAAATAGAGAGGAAGATTCCATTCCTTTATTTCTCCAACGTACCCACAGCCACGCCATAGGAACACCAAATAAAATCACATAAAATGCATGAAGTGACTGAAGAAAACTTGCAGGAACTTCAAATCCCCACATAACCCGGTCTATCTTTTCTTTGGCATATAAGTTCATCAGGCCTCCTGCTTGTTCATAAGATCCCCAAAAAACAATGACAATGACAAAAGACAACAAAAGAACTATCATTCTATCTTTTTCTACAGAAGTAAGTTTGGCTTTTTTACTGGTTCCTTCAACGACTTTGTGAGGTATAAAATCACCAACACCCTTTAAATATCTCTGACCATAAATATAGACGACCTGACCAATTGCCATTCCTATTCCTGCCAGACCAAACCCATAATGCCAGTTGATCACTTCACCAACATATCCTACAAGCAAAGGAGCAGTAAATGCGCCAATATTAATTCCTATATAAAAAATAGTAAATGCGGTATCTCTGCGGCCATCACCTTTAATGTAAAGACTTCCTACCATCGTAGAGATATTTGGCTTTAATGCCCCTACACCAAGAATAATAAAAACAAGACCAGAATAAAAGAATGTAATAGAATCAAAAGCGAGAATAAAATGTCCGATACAGAGCAAGACCCCTCCAAGCATTACCGTTTTCTTTTGGCCAAGCAGCCGGTCTGCCAGAAGCCCTCCCGGAACTGACATGGCATAAACCAGCATGGTGTACCAGCCATAAAGCTCAAGGGCAGAAACATTGTCCCAACCGAGACCCGGATTAAGCTCATCACCTTTGGCAACGAGATAGAGTACCAAAATCGCTCGCATACCATAGTATGAAAATCGCTCCCAGAGTTCTGTAAAAAATAAAATGTATAAGCCTTTTGGGTGACCCCAAAGTGTTTGATCCGTCATAACTACATTTTTCGACAAGAGGTAAATATAATATTAATCCTGTATTTGATGTAGCTTTGGGGGTAACGATGAGCGCATGAACTAGTCAATTGGGTAGGCAATAATATTTCGAATGGATAGTTTAAAACCTAAAGACTTTCTCATTCCAACCATTTTCAATTTTGAGATGTCTTAAGGAAAACAAATTATTTATGAAAAGTATAGCATTTATTATCGCATTGGGTGTTTCAATATTTATGGGTTGCGATGACCCTACAGAGGTAGAAACCAATGATATCTCATTTATTCAAAAATCTACTTCCGATCAGAATAGACACGACCAACTCATGGCCTCCTCTAAAAAAGGAGATTATACTTCCGATCCATTTGAATTAAAAAACGTTAAATGTGATGGATCAAAGTTGTTAATCGAGGTGGCATTTAGTGGAGGTTGCGCCAAGCATGAATTTGAATTGGTGTGGCCGGAGGTGATCACCATGATATACCCTCCGAGCTTTTCAGTAATATTAATTCACGATAATGGTGGGGATAGTTGTGAAGCTTATCTTTCAAAAACATTGGAATTTGAAACTGATGACAATGGCGTAGTTAATGCTAATGACTTCGCAATAATGGATCTGACAGTAGTGAATGGCAGCAATGCCAATGAATCAATGAAAATGAAATAGGCCGCTGGCGTGGTAATTTCTATTCACTATATTCTGTAAGTAAGGAATAACCTGACAATTTCCCTTTTTTATTATAGAATTCTGATTTCACTATGCCTATTCCTTTAGCAAACCACTCAATGGAACTACCTTCTACCTTCACCATGGCTTTCATATATAATTTCTGTGATATTTTATAACAGTCAAAAGTTCCAGCAGAGGTTGTTATCTTTTCTTCACCTAATACCTTTCTATCTGTTATCTTTATATTAACTTTTATTTTCATAGGGGCCATATTTACATCCATGGTCATGTCGGCATCTTTCAATTCCTGTCCGGTGCTCAAATCATTGGGTAATTCAACATTTGTTCCTTTCATGGTCATTTCAAAACTTTGGAATGATTGCATAGTTTCCTCAGGGATCATATCTTCAAGGTCAAAAAATATAATCCCGTCTTTGCAAATGAGTGTTGTAGTTCCATCAATCAATTGATTTCCCTTCTCATCTTTGGATGTAATAAGAAGCTTCGACTCAAATCCTGTATCTGTTTCCTTATAGCTAATGACCTTTTGTTCATTAGTGCCCTGAAGCTTGCCTTTGGCATTGTAGCTGGAAAATTTCCATGTAGTACCTTTTTTCAACACAAAGTATTGATTGCATTGGGCAAAAACTGAACTGTTTAAAAATAGAAGGAGTAAGATAATGTTGAATTTTCTCATGATTGTATTTTGAGTAGTTATGTACAAATTAAACCTTTTTTTTGTTAATCAAAGTAACTTAAATTGTTTGGAGCATAAACAACGGACAATATTGCCTATTCAGAAGAACAAAAATTTACCCGCACAATTAAATAATTTTTACGCCAAAGAATATTTCCAGAACAGTAATTATAAAAATTGCACCTAGTATCGGAGGGGCAATGTACTTAAGTGAAAATCCAATATATTTTGCTAAGAAGGTATTGGGAAATTTGGTATTGCCCTGTGAAAGCTCTTCAAAAAGATTGACTCTTTTCCAGGCATAAATGGCAAAAATACTCACCATCAAACCGCCAAATGGCAAGAGTGTATTTGAAGCAATGTCAGTGACGAAATCCATGAAGTTTACCGATTTTTCTGCGCCGACATAAGTGATAAAATTGGTAAAAAAATCTGAGTAGCCATTTCCGAGCATGGAGGGAATCCCCAATAACAAGATAATTGCTGAAGAGTACCAAACTGCATTTTTTCTTTTGATTTTATGCTTGTCCACCATGTATGCTACCGGAAGTTCCAATAATGAAATTGTAGAAGTCAACGCAGCAAATGAAAGTAATAAAAAGAAAAGTGAACCAACTATTGTACCAAGTGTTGGACCCATTGACTCAAAAATTCCTGGCATTGTCATGAAGATAAGTCCGGCTCCACCTTCAGGTTCAATTCCCTGCGAGAACACAAATGGAAATATCATCAACCCAGCAAGAAATGCAATACCTACATCGACAATAGTAATGATAGCTCCCGCAGAAACAATATTTTCTTTGCTACTCAAATAGCTTCCATAGGTCATCAATGCTCCAAGCCCCAGCGAAAGTGAGAAAAATGATTGACCAAGTGCACGGTAAATAACATTAAGGTTCAACTTTGAAAAATCTGGAACCAGATAAAATGTTATTCCTTCCATGGCGCCATCAAGAGTAAGCGCATAAACGGTTAGCATAAGAATGATCGCTATAAGGATTGGCATCAGGATTTTGCTAAATTTTTCAATGCCTTTGGTCACTCCCTGGGAAACGATGTATGCTGTGGCTAGCAAAAAGGCAAGTGTGTAACCGCCAACTGTGGCGATATCATTTACATATTCTCCGAAATGGTTTCCGATATCAAAATTTCCCAGCAGCATTTCTACAAAATAACCCAGTACCCATCCTGCTACAATATTGTAAAATGATAATATGATAACTGCACAAAACACCCCCAATATCCCAATGATTGACCACTTTGGATGACCGAGTGGTTTAAAAGCCAGTGCCGCACTTTTTTGTGATTTTCTACCTATGGCAATTTCTGTGACAAGGATGGGATAGCATAAAACAAAGCAAAATAGAAGATAGACAATTAAAAAAGCCGAACCTCCCCCATTGCCTACTTCAAATGGAAATTTCCAAATATTCCCAAGCCCTACTGCGCTTCCGGCAGCAGCAGCGATAAATCCGAATTTATTTGAAAAAGTACCTCTACTTGACGCCATAAATTAGCTGTTGAAAATTAAAAACAGGATAGGGTTCAAAAAAAGCATAATAATTCGTACTTGCCAAATTAATAGGTTCAGTCGGTAGATGATTATTGAATAGTACTCACGCCTACTTGGTCATTTCGAGCCTGCTTTGTTGGCATACAGGTTTAGTGAGAAATCTTACGATCAAAAGGACAAGTGAATAAGTCATTGGTGATTACATCATCTTTAGATTTCTCCCGCTGGTCGAGATGACGAGGGGTTGGGCATTTGAGATATAAACCACCTTCCCCATCATCCTCGATTGTAAAGAGGATGAAATGAATGAAGCATCTGTTGCAGCAAACAAAATTGTAAATCGGAGTAGATACACTCCCTCATCAGCTATATCAGTCAGGTCAGCGGAAAAGGTCCGATGACTAATCCAGCAGTTGCTCGATATCGTCTTTGGAAAGATCTTTCACAAAGCTTTCTTCGGTAGAAATCAAATCCATGGCAAGCTTCATCTTGCGCCTTTGAAGCTTGAGAATTTTTTCTTCGACCGTATTTTTAGTTATAAATTTATACATAAACACTTTGTTTTCCTGGCCAATTCTGTGTGCCCTGTCAACAGCTTGCTGTTCGACAGCAGGGTTCCACCATGGGTCTAAAATAAATACGTACTCGGCTTTTGTGAGATTAAGACCAAGACCTCCAGCTTTTAAGGAAATCAAAAATAACTTTAGTTTATCTTCTGTCTGAAATCGTTCTACTTGTACTTGACGATTTTTTGTGCTGCCGTCCAAATAGGCAAAGTCTATGTTATTTTCTTCCAGATAATTTCGAATGATAGTTAGGTGCTTTACAAATTGGCTAAATATCAAAATTTTATGATTTTCACTTATAGCACTCATAATCATTCTGGTGACCGTATCAAGCTTTCCGGAATCTCCTCCATAAGCCGGCTCCACCATTTTTGGATGGTTAGCGATTTGGCGCAATTTGGTAAGTCCCTGAAGTAGGGTCATGCGAGATTTTTTCACGCCAAACTTTTCAATCTCCCCAAGAATTTTGTTTCTAAAATAAGATTTTACTTCTTCATAGTGCTCCTCTTGCATCTCTGTCATGGTGCAATATTTTATACTCTCAACTTTTGCAGGGAGCTCGGTAGCAACTTGAGATTTGTGCCTTCTCATGATAAAAGGCTTGATTATCGAATAAAGCTTTTTGGTTTTATGCTGATCACCTTTCTTTTCTATTGGTATTAAAAATTCTTTTTTGAAAAAGGATTGATTTCCCAACAGACCCGGATTTATGAAAGACATTTGAGACCACAGATCAAGTGTGCTGTTTTCTAAAGGTGTGCCTGTGAGAATAAGCTTGTTGCGCGAGTTAAGCGTTTTTACACATTTAGAAATATTGCTGCTTGGATTTTTGATGGTTTGAGACTCATCGAGAATTACATAGTTGAATCGAAATTTTTTCAATAATGCTATATCAATTCTGGCAATTCCGTATGATGTCAATATTAGATCATTGCCAACAAATAGCGAGGCATCTTTTGTCCTGTTGCTGCCGGTATAGTTATAAACTTTAAGTCCGGGTGTAAATTTTTTTGCCTCCATTTCCCAGTTGTAAATCAAGGAAGTAGGCATGATCAGGAGAGAAGGCGTTTCTTCCCCTGCTTCCTTCATGCCTTGTAGCATGGCCAAAGTTTGCACGGTCTTTCCTAAACCCATGTCATCTGCCAGGCATCCGCCAAATTTGTAGCTATTCAGGAAGTTGAGCCAATTGTATCCTGCATGTTGATAAGGCCTCAGGCTGCCAATAAAATCCTCTGGCAAAGGAGTTTCTTCAATCTGCTCAAAATCTCTTAATTTTTCCAGCTTTTTGCTCATGGTGACTTTGGCCAGATTGCCATTTTCCAGATCTTTGACCAATGCCAGGTGATGTTTTCGGAGAATGAGATTTTCACCATTTAGTTCACCTTTATCCATAAAGGCAAAAAGAGAAGAATACTCTCTTACCCAATATTCAGGGATAATACCTATCTCTCCATTGGGAAGTAAAATTTCATTTTTTCCTCGTAAAATAAGCTTTCGAAGTAATTTGAAAGGTATTTCATAATCACCAAATTTTACTACAGCATGAATATCAAACCAATCGATATTTTCTTTTACTTCTACAGAAATGGAAGATATGCCAATGAAGTATTTTTTATTATTTGAATTTATTTGCTCAATTTGAATATGCTCTGCCTCAAGTGTTTCTCTGCTTCTCGAAAGCCAGTCAACTGCCTCAGTCTGCGAAAGCGTGCATTTGGCATTTTTTATATCAAGACCTAAATCTTTTAAAACATGTAAAATTCTCAGCTCTTCATGCGATTGTCTAATAATTCTAAAAAATGTGTAATTGTCACCTTCTCTTTCAACTCTTACATCTACATCTTTTGCATTTCCGGCAAGAAAGTTATACGAATTATAATTAAATGAAATCTTGAATAATAGTTTGATTTCGTCTTTTGATGAGCCATTATTATTCTGATCTTCAAATAGTCCTTGAGATGGCGCAATAGTGCCGGCCATCTCAGAGATCGATATTTTTGGTATCGGTTGATATCGCTCAGTTTTTATATCAAACCCCTTGGCATAGACGTCAAATCCGGCAATTAGTGGAGCGATAAAGTTTTTGTAGTAAGTGTCTTCTACTTTTTTTGGTACGATAATAAATTTCTTTTTGAGAAAAGGAACCAGTTTATTTCCATCTACATATTTAGAAAAGCTGTACAACTTATCATCACAAACCATAAAGGCAGGATTTCTGCAAATGATGTATGAATTTTTTTTGTAAAATTCGACCTTCTCATCATTGTATTTAATGGTTGGGAAATAATGAGTATTTTCTTCATTTCGTCTAAAATGAAATAATATTGTTGAGGTAGGTTTTAGTACTTCTATTTTTTTCCAGGTTGGTTCACCATCAGAACCTGTTTCATACAGCTGTTTACCAATGATAAGTTGCAGTATCTTTGTCCTTTTTTTTTCGAGGTATTTTTGAATTTCTTTTTGCAATACCTCATCTCGTTTTGGGCCTTTATAAACCTTTTCAAAAAAATCACGAGGTTTAATTTTGCTCTTGTTAAATTTCTTGATCACTGATTCCTGCTCCATGGAATCCATCAGAGCAATCAATTCAAAGTCTGTCTCATCCAATCTTTCTGCAAAATCATTGGCATTTTGAGAAGATATGTTTTGATTGAGCAAAGTAAGTTTGCCCTTGTCATCTAGCTGAACCACAAATGATTCGAAAATATACCCCAAGTATTCATGCTCGAAGAGAGAGTATATTATTTGGAAGGGAATAGAGCTTAATACGTTCATAAATAAAAAAATCAATCTGCAAAGTAATATATTCTATGTAAATTAATTCCTGACAATAGTCAGTTTTTTGGATAATAAAAATAAAGATTCCTCCCTGAGCTTGTCTTCGGCAGTTAGGTTAATAAGAAGAATACTAGTTATGATTATCGAAAAAGCGATTGCAATTTGGGGTGAATAGAGATTACTCACCTTTGCCGTTAGTAACGTAAGAAGTATGATAAAAACCTTTGGCATCAAAGACACTGAAAAATTTTATTATGAAGACATTGGCAAATATACAACCCGGAGAAATATTATATCATGAATTTCTTGAGCCGTTAAAAATATCGGCCTATCGAGTTTCCAAAGAATTGAAAATACCACAAACTCGTATTTCAGAAATTATTAAGGGTAATCGAAGAATTACCGCTGATACGGCATTACGATTAAGTAAATATTTTGGTAATTCTGCCAGGTTTTGGCTCGGGCTTCAAAATGATTACGATATTGAAGAAGGAAAAAAATTGATAAAGGCTGAATTAAATGAAATAAAACAGATAAAAATTGAAGACGTAACCTAACTAAAAAAATACAGTCTAATCCAAGCCTTTCTTTGCTACTTGCATTATCTATGACTGATTAATTTTCAGCTCTTCTTTCAGGTATCTTCCGGTGTGACTTTTCTTTACTTTTGCAACTTCCTCTGGGGTTCCGGAACAAACGATTTCCCCTCCTTCTTCCCCTCCTTCGGGACCAATATCAACAACATAATCAGCGACTTTAATAACATCCAGATTGTGCTCTATAATCAACACTGTATTTCCTTTATCAACTAAAATATGCAGTACATCAAGCAAATGCTGTATGTCCTGAAAGTGTAAACCGGTGGTCGGCTCATCGAGGATATAAAACGTTTTTCCTGTATCTTTTTTTGATAGCTCGCTGGAGAGCTTTACACGTTGTGCCTCCCCACCCGAAAGAGTAGTAGCATGCTGCCCAAGGGTAATGTAGCCCAATCCAACATCGTTTAATATCTTTAGTTTTCGATAAACCTTTGGCAGTTTATCAAAAAACGCAACACCCTGCTCAACGGTCATTTCCAACACATCTGATATCGACTTGCCCTTAAATCTGACTTCGAGGGTCTCTCTGTTGTACCGTTTCCCTTTACATGTCTCGCAAGGCACATGCACATTTGGCATGAAATCCATCTCGATCAGTTTTAGTCCGGCACCTTCGCAAGTTTCGCATCTTCCACTTTTCACATTAAATGAAAATCGCCCCGGCTTGTATCCCCTGATTTTTGATTCCGGCATATTGGCATATAATGCTCTTATTTCTGTGAACATACCAGTATATGTGGCGGGATTCGACCTTGGAGTTCTGCCGATGGGTGATTGATCTACCTCCACAACCTTATCTACTTTTTCAATTCCTGATATTGAAATAAAAGGCATTGGCTCTTTCTTGGAACGATAAATTTTTTGATTTAAAATAGGATATAAAGTTTCGTGGATTAGTGTTGACTTCCCACTTCCCGAAACACCAGTGACACAAATCATGGTACCCAGAGGTAATTTCAGGTCAACCGTTTTCAGGTTGTTACCTGTGGCTCCTTTCAATTCTATCCAGTCACCATTGGGATTTCTCCTGATTTTCGGAACATTGATCTGCAACTTATTTTTGAGATAGTCAGCAGTCAAGCTTCCTTTTTTCAAAAAATCATCTGGATGTCCAGCTGCTACCACATGCCCTCCATGCAATCCGGGGCCCGGTCCGATATCTAAAATATAATCTGAGGAAAGCATCATTTCTTTGTCATGCTCTACCACCAAAACAGAGTTACCTAAATCTCGTAAATCCTGCAACGCCTTGATCAATCTGGTATTATCTCTTTGGTGCAAACCAATACTCGGCTCATCAAGAATATATAGAACACCAACAAGCTGTGTGCCTATTTGCGTGGCCAGACGAATTCTTTGCGCCTCACCTCCTGAGAGTGTTTTTAGTGGCCTGTTGAGATGCAGATAATTTAGTCCGACCTCCAGCAAAAAGTTAATCCTTTTTCTTATTTCTTTTAAGATCTCCCCGGCTATCTGTTGCTGTCTTTTGTTGAGTCGCTCTTCAAGATTTTCAAACCATTTTCCCAAATTATTGATATCCAAGGCTGCAAGATCAGCAATGTTTTTCTGATCTATCAAAAAACTCAGTGATTCTCTTTTTAGTCTTGCACCATTGCAATCGGGACAAACCCGCACGATCATAAACTCTTTTATCCAGCTCTGTATTTTTTCGTTGCCACCTTCACTTTGCTTTTCAAGAAAATTTATTATCCCCTCAAATTTTGTGTGCCAGTCTGTCCCCGGATATTTCAATGAAGAAACAGCTACCGGTTCTTTATCTCCATAAAGTAACAGATCAATTACTTCAGCTGGAATGTCTTTGATAGGCGTGGATAGATCAACACCATTTCGTTTTAATATTGCCTGAATCTTCTTAAATATCCATATTTCACGATAGAGACCCAAGGCCAAAATTCCTCCCCGGGAAATGCTCAATGAAGTATCGGGGATTACGGACTCTTTGGTGATTTTCTCAATTTTACCCAGGCCATTACAAGTTGGGCAAGCGCCATAAGGGGAATTAAATGAAAACATATTTGGCGCAGGATCATCATACGCAAGACCACTCTCAGGGTCCATGAGATGCCTGGAAAAATGATGAGTTTGTCCGGCCTCATCAAGAAGCATAATTACACCCTTACCTTGAGAGAGGGCATTTTTTATAGATTGAGATATCCTGTATTTTTCTGAGTCAATAACTTTGAGCCTGTCAATTACTATTTCTATATCATGGGTTTTATACCTATCAACTTGCATTTTGGGTTCCAGATCGACAATCTCTCCATCGACACGTACTTTGGCAAAACCCGACT
Organism: uncultured Roseivirgaceae bacterium; assembly: GCA_964507705.1. Taxonomy (GTDB): domain Bacteria; phylum Bacteroidota; class Bacteroidia; order Cytophagales; family Cyclobacteriaceae; genus JAAUQL01. The sequence continues at coordinate 24,354 of CAZDRA010000052.1, forward strand.
TTCTGATTTGTTGAAACAACTCACGATAATGTCCTTTTCGTCCTTTGACAACCGGAGCGAGAAGAATGATTTTTTTATTGGAATAATTTTGAAGGATGTGGATAATGATTTGATCTTCTGATTGGCGCTGCATCTTATTACCGCTCAGGTAAGAATACGCCTCTCCTGCCCTGGCAAAAAGAAGTCTTAAAAAATCATATATCTCTGTAACTGTACCCACTGTCGAACGTGGATTTCTTGATATGGTCTTTTGCTCAATAGAAATTACTGGGCTTAGCCCTTCAATTTTGTCAACATCGGGTCGTTCCATATCACCAATAAATGATCTGGCATAGGCAGAAAAGCTTTCCATATACCTTCTTTGCCCTTCGGCATAGATGGTATCGAAAGTCAGGGATGACTTGCCACTGCCGCTAATCCCGGTGATGACGACTAATTTATTTCTGGGGATTTTTACATCAATGTCTTTGAGGTTATGTTCCCTGGCGCCATATACTTCGATGTGGTCAAACCCTGTAATATCTTTTGATTTATTCTTATTCATTGGTTTCTGTTGTTAGTTGAAACTATGCGATTTTGGTGCGAAAATTTCAACTTTTCATTAATTGTCCGCCTTTTTTAGTAATGAAGTATTTTTGAAATTTGCTATTTGGCGTTTTGGGAATAGTCATTTCTATTAGTTTTAAATCTAAAGCAGGTTGCAGATAATTGTAGAGAAAAGTAGGCCTGTGTTTCAACCCTACTTTTTTAATTAATTCAGTACTGGAATATGAACCATTTCCAATACTTGTCAAAAGCTTTAGAACTTGTTCGGTTACTTGTTCGGTATCCTTTAAAGTTAGTCGCTCATCAATAGGAAAAGACATTCTCAAAAAATTATTAGTAAACTTGAAACAATTTTTTGAATAAGATTTAAGGATACGGGGTACTCCCGAACCTAATTGCTCTACCATTTTTAAGTCCTTATAGATACGCATTATTTCCTTATTTACCGGAACTGAGTAACCATCAAAAAACTCGTCTTGTTCTAAACCATTTGACAAACCACCAGTGGAGGTAATTTCTAACCTATCAGAGAAAATCTCGAATTTGGGTGGAACTTCGCTAGAATAATCGTTGTGAATGATTGCATTAATTACTGCCTCACGAATAGCAAGAGTGTTCCAAAGTCTAATTTCTTCTCTTTCAATAGATGTTATTTTAGTCGCTGTACGGTTTTCTAAATCTAATTTGTCCAGCACTTTTTTAGTAGCTTTGATTATTGAACAATATCCATACTCGTTACTTTCTATCAAATCTACCCTATCTGAACCTGCATATTTGGCAACCTTTATAGATGTTCCATTGATATCTGCCATTAGGTAGGCCACATAATTATATGCACCAGATTCGCTTAGTAATTCAAGGTTTTTGGCAAACTTATCACCTAAGGCATATCCTAATTCGTCGTAATATATTTTTAATTGTGAAAACGATAAATCTTGCCTGTTAGACTTTATTTTTCCTAAGGAATTTCTAGTACGGTTGGCAAATAACTTTTCTATCATTTTTAATGGCATGGGTTCAGAAGCTGAGCTAACACGAATAAAACAACCCTTTTCAGTCATGCCGTATTTTTTGAGATAGTATGGCTTTTCAGAACTGCCAGCCAGGGTAATTCTAATAATATCTTTATTGTTTTTAGATTCACTTATTATATCAAATAAACCAATACAAGATGGCTGAATGTTGTTTTTTAAACGGTCTTTGATTCTTAATTGTACACTATCTGAGTCATCAATGCCAACAACTTTTTCAGTATTATCTATGCCCAAATAAATGACACCTCCTCCCCGATAATTCAGAAAAGCAACAACTTCTTTTTCTAAATTACTCGTGAGCTCTTGTTTATATTCAATGCGGTTTGTTTCACTCATAAGCTTTTTAAGATTTCATTTCATACAAAATCTGGTAACAAGTAAAACCCCACACTCTTATGATCTCATTATAACTAATTTTCATTTTCTCTTGGCAATTCCCTGATGTCTGTTTCAACAGTATCTGATGATACCATATTCGCAGTTGTATCAACCTGAGACATTGGAGATTTTCCATGAGCAGGAATTTGAAAAATATACGTTTTCCCATTTCGTACGATCAAACTATTTTTTCGTAGCCATGGGTTATATCTTTTCAGTTGTTTGTAATTGATATTGTTCTCAAAAGCCCAGGCTCTTAAGTTGCTTATCGAACTTGTAATTTCTATTTTCTGTAATTCTTCTTTATGATATAAATGAGCATCCGAAAAATTGAAACCATATTTCTCTGGGTTTTCAAATATCATTTTGATGGCTATTGCACGAAACACGTACCTCGAGGTTTCCTCAACAAGCAGCAGATCATAATATGAGGTGACTCCTTGCTTATTCAAGTTTCTTTGCAATCCTCTTCGACCAATATTGTAGGAGGCAGCAGCATTTGTCCAGGTGCCAAATTTTTGATGCGCCTTACTCAAATATTTTGCGGCTGCCGTTGTAGCTTTTAATGGGTGATACCGCTCATCTACTTCATTTGTTACCTCAAGTTTAAAATCCTTTGCCGTCCCTTTCAATAGCTGCCAAAAACCCACGGCATTGCTTGGCGATATTTTATTTTGAAGGTCGCTTTCTATCACCGCCAGGTACATGAGATCTGAAGGAACACCTCTTTTTTCCAGCTCTGCCTTTATCTCTGGCAGCCACCTATTGCCTCGCTTCAATAGAAAAATTGTATTGGAATGCCAGAAGGTATTGACGTGCAATTCTCTGTCGAGTCGCTCCCTAACGTCTGGAATTTCCAGGGGAACACGTTCTCCTGCAAACATCACCGTGTCGGGAATGACAAGTTCCGGAACGCCGTATGTTACAATTATTTCTGTATTTTCAATCGGAGTGGGATTAATATAATCCCTATAAACCAGGTAAGAAATTATTCCTACAAGGAGTAAATAAATGAATATGTTGACTATTTTTTTCAAAATTAGAAATTTGGAGAAAGTAAAAATTTACCGTAAAAATCATCAATAATATCAACTGCTTCTTGAGGATCATCAACAATGTGAAATAGTTCGAAGTCATCTTCGCTAACATTTTGCTCAACTTTGAAAACTACTTCTTTGAGCCAATTTAACATGCCTCCCCAAAATTCCTTGCCTACGAGCACAATTGGAAACTTGCCTATTTTCTGGGTTTGAATAAGTGTAAGTGCCTCAAAAATTTCATCTAATGTGCCGAAGCCACCAGGCATGCCAATAAACCCTTGCGAGTAGCGCACAAACATCACCTTTCTCACGAAGAAGTAATCAAACTTAATATTCTTGTCCGGGTCGATATAAATATTGTGGCTTTGCTCATGAGGTAAAATAATATTCAATCCCACAGATTTGCCTCCGGCTTTTGCAGCACCTTTGTTGGCAGCTTCCATAATCCCCGGCCCTCCTCCTGAGATAATGCCATAGCCTTGTCCGACCAAATTGAAGGCAATTTCTTCCGCCATTTTATAATATTTGTTTTCCGGGCGGGTTCTTGCAGATCCAAATATTGATACACATGGGCCAATTGAAGACAGTTTTTCAAAACCCGCAACAAACTCTCCCATGATTTTAAATAATGCCCACGAGTCATCAGTCTTTATTGCATTCCAGTCTTTATTTTTAAAAGCCCGCCTTATTTTTTTCTCTTCTTCCGGAGTCAAATCATTTGTGTGATCTTCCATAATAATTTTAATAGAATCAGGTA
>CAZDRA010000053.1:0-28009 GCA_964507705.1 uncultured Roseivirgaceae bacterium
TTTTGGATTTGGTGGACATAACTTTTCAGTAATTTTTAAGAAGTTCAACTAAAATCAAATTCCTTTGATAAGGAAGATCTTTAATGCTTTGTTTTTTTACTCAAAGGACAATAGACATATAACAAGAGCTATAAAAACAATTTCCGGAATCAATCCTGGTAATATTGAACTTTATAAATTAGCCACCCAACATCGTTCAATTGCTAAACAAAATGATATTGGCTTAAGAGAGTCCAACGAAAGATTGGAATATCTTGGCGATGCAATTCTTGGTTCGATAGTAGCTGAATACCTATTTAAAAAATATCCTTTGAAAAATGAGGGTTTTTTGACAGAAATAAGGAGCCGTATTGTAAATCGCGATGCCCTTAATTTGGTAGCAAAAAAGATGGGAATTACTGATATCGTAGAATACACAAATAACAAAAAAAGTCGGCAGGCCTACAAATCTATTCACGGAGATACACTTGAAGCATTAATTGGTGCTATCTATTTAGACAAAGGATATCGAAAAACAAAAAACTTTATCGTTAAAAAAATATTACGACAGCAGTATGATTTAGAAATTTTAATTCAAACAAACCCTAACTATAAAAGCAAAATAATTGAATGGGCGCATCGTCAAAATAAAGATGTGAAATTTGAAATTACTGAAGTAAAAGGATCAAGTCATAATAGAGAGTTTTTAGCTGAACTAAAAATAGAAGGAGAACAGATAGCCAAAGGAAATGGCTTTAGCAAGAAAAAAGCAGAGCAAGATGCCGCTCAAAAATCTTGTAGCAAACTACAAATTGAATAATTTTTCACTCACCAAATAGTCATTTTCTTACCTCACCAGACTGTATGAAAAAGATGTTGATTATCATAAGTTTAAAATAATCCCTTGAATTTGGAATGTTCCTTAATTTTTAAAAGAATTACAAAGGTCTGATTATATTTGCCCTCTCGAAATAGAATAATTTCATGGCAAAAATCAAAATAGCTGGTGCGACGTTAAACCAAATTCCGATTCATTGGAATCATAATCTCAACAATATTATAAATGCCATAAAAATGGCAAAATCAGAGGGAGTCAAAATTTTGTGTCTCCCAGAATTATGTCTCACTGGTTATGGATGTGAAGATCTATTTCTTAGTGAATGGCTCCCCAAAAAAGCCATATCACTTATCTCAAAAATCGTACCTTTAACTCAAGGAATTGCCGTAACAATTGGCCTTCCGATTCGCACAAATGGTTTCATTTATAATTGTGTGGTTGTACTGAATGATGAGTCGGTAGTGGGTATATCTGCAAAGCAATTTCTTGCAAACGATGGCGTACATTATGAACCACGATGGTTTAAATCATGGAACCCTGGAAAAGTTATCAATTTTTATTTTAATGATAAAAACGTACCATTTGGAGACGTAACCTATGACTTACATGGAGTTAAGGTAGGATTTGAAATTTGTGAAGACGCTTGGCAGCCAGATAGACCAGCCAGTCGTCTGCTTGAAAAAGAAGTGCAATTAATCCTAAATCCCAGTGCAAGTCATTTTGCATTTGGAAAGTCATATGTCAGAGAAAGGCTTGTTGTTGATAGTTCTGAAAAATTTCGATGCTACTATATTTATACAAATTTATTGGGCAATGAAGCTGGAAGAATGATTTATGATGGAGAAATTGTTATCGCAGGACATGGAAAGATATTGAAGTACAATAGTAAATTGTCTTTTGAGGACATCAACCTCATATCAATAGAAATTGAACCTGAAAGCTCCTACCCTAAATCAAATATTTCTTCAATTCCCAAGGAAAATAAATTTGATGTTTTTGTTCAAGCAGAATCTCTTGCACTATTTGATTATATGCGAAAAAGCAATACTAATGGTTTTGTATTATCACTTTCAGGTGGAGCTGATTCTTCTTCATGCGCCATTCTTATTGCTGAAATGGTTCGTAGAAGTATTGCAGAATTAGGAATGGAGCTATGTTTGGAAAAACTTCATCTGTCTGCCCTTATGGAAAAATGCGAATCCCTGAATGAAAGCGAAACACGAAACCTCATCGTTAACAATATCTTACATTGTGCATATCAGGGGACAAAAAATTCAACCGCAAAAACTCTTGAAAGTGCTGCAAAACTCGCCTTGGAAATCGGGGCAAAATTTGATCATTGGAACATTGATGAGGAAGTACAATCCTATTCTGGTAAAATTCAAAAAATACTAAAAAGACCCCTTTCATGGGAAAAGGATGATATAGCAATGCAAAACATACAGGCCAGGGCTCGGTCACCAATTATTTGGATGCTGGCCAACATTAAGAATTCTTTGTTGATGGTCACCTCCAACCGAAGCGAAGGTGATGTTGGGTATGCAACAATGGATGGTGACACCAGTGGTAGTATTGCTCCCATTGCCGCAATTGATAAACATTTTATTATTAAGTGGCTGAAATGGGCTGAAATGGAATTGAATTATTCAAGTTTATCATATGTAAACAATCTCAACCCAACAGCAGAACTTAGACCACCAGATAAAAAACAAACTGACGAGGACGATTTAATGCCATATCATGTGATTGTAGAAATTGAAAAACTTGCCATCAGAGAGAGATTATCTCCGGTAGAAATATTTAGTATTCTAAATGAAAGGGATATTACTGAAAGTAAATTGCTGAAAAAATATATAAGAAAATTCTACCTGCTATGGAGTAGAAATCAATGGAAAAGAGAGCGAACAGCACCGGCTTTTCATCTCGATGATTTTAATGTTGATCCACGAACTTGGTGTAGATTCCCCATATTATCCTCTGGGTTTACTGAAGAACTGGCCGATTTAGATATTATTTAGAATATTTTCACAGTCATTATTCCTATATTCACCAAAATTATAACTTTTGATATATGCAGTTTCTGAATTATATAATCTGGTCTCCAAACCCAGAAATATTTCCTAATGTAGATTGGTTGCCAGTACGATGGTACGGCCTGCTTTTTGCAGCCGGATTTATTATTAGTCAGCAAATAATGTATCACATTTTTAAAGTTGAAGGGAAACCGCAAAAAGGTGTTGACTCTCTAACATTGTGGATGATAATTTTTACAATTATCGGCGCACGGCTTGGTCATGTGCTCTTTTATGAACCAATGAGGTATTTACAGGACCCAATAAGTATTCTAAAAACCTGGGAAGGTGGCTTGGCAAGTCATGGTGCTGCGGTAGGAATTACCTTGGCTATATTTTTGTATGTCAATTATTTTGTTGATATAAATCCCCTGAAAGGAAAATTTGTCTGGAAAAAACGAAAAATCAAGGGTCAAAGTTTTCTCTGGGTTTTTGACAGGATAGTAATAGGTGTAGCTATTACAGGGGCATTAATTCGCTTTGGAAACTTTTTGAACACTGAAATTATAGGCACGCCGACCAGGTCAAATTATGGCGTTGTATTTGCCAGTGATGTTATCGACCAATTGGAATACATGTCACAGATTGAAAGCGTAAACCTTAAAAAAGACGCAGACCGTAAAATTGATGAACACGGTTATGTACCTGTTGAGATTGAGATTGAATTTAATAAGGCAATAAATAAAAAAACAATTGCCTCACAGATTACAGAAACAAAAATTAAAAACGCTCTGAGCAATTACAAATATGTGACCATGCATATATACGAGCCCCCAGGAAATCAAATTAACTTTGAAATCAGTAAAAGCTCAAATGGCAGACAACTTGCAACAATTAAAACACTGGCAATTGCACGACATCCTGCACAGCTTTATGAGTCTTTCTCATCTTTATTACTATTTATATTGTTACTTTATCTATGGAATAGAAAAAAAGACCAACTACCAGAAGGGCTTCTATTTGGATTATTCCTTGTTATATTATTTGGGCTAAGATTTCTGTATGAATATATTAAGGAAAACCAAGTTGACTTCGAAGATAATATGAGCCTAAATATGGGGCAAATTTTAAGCATCCCGTTGATTATAGCAGGAATATTGATTCTATTAAATTTAAAACGGCTTCAACCCAAAAAACCTGATTAGAATACATTGATTTGTAATTTCAATGTCTCCAAATAATTTTCATTTTGAAAGTTATAAATTGTCCATTTTCATAACGCAATAAATTGATACGCTCTTTTTTAATAGCACTGGGATTTATATTTCTTCTTTCAAACTATAACCTTGCCGGACCGCATTTAAGGGTATTTTCAAATGCAGATCATATTTCATCAATAAGTGATACAGTACTAATTGATAAAGTTTTTATAGTTGGATTTAAAAAAACCAAGGAACAAATAATAAGGCGGGAGCTGAGTATATTTGATGGGCAATCTATATCAAGATCAGCATTAGGTGAGGCCATACAAGCTGATAAAAGAAAACTGATCAATACCAAACTCTTTCTTAGTGTTGATATAAATATTATTGATTTATCTCCAGAGAAAGTCGACATTATAATTCGCGTTTCTGAAAGATGGTATTTTTTTCCTGTTCCTATTTTTGAACTCGCAGACAGAAACTTTACCGAGTGGTGGGTAAATCAAAATGCCGACCTTTCCAGGGTTGATTGGGGAATTAAATTACGCCATTTCAATTTTAGGGGAAGAAGAGAAATCCTAAACTTAACTGCGCAATTTGGATACACCAAGCTCTTCAAGTTTTCTTATGTATTTCCGTACATTGACAAAAAACAAAAACTTGGCCTTAGTTTTTATGGTGGCTATGCCACAAATAAAAATATTGCTGTTGCTACGGCAGGTCATAGACAGCAATTCTTAGACTCTGAAGAAGTATTGCGCAATCGATGGCGAGGTGGTGTTTCTCTGGGTTTTAGGCCTAATTTTTACTCTTCCCATAGTTTTGGACTACATTATTCATCAACCAATATCTCTGATTCGGTTACCAAACAAAATTCCAATTATTTTTTAAATGGCAACAATCACCAAAGTTATTTTGCTCTATCTTATTCCTTTATCTGGGATTTCAGAGATTTCGTATCTTATCCTTTATCAGGCGCATATTTTAAATTTACTGCAAATAAATATGGTCTAGGTATATATAATGATGTCAATATCTTTAGTGCTACCACAAAATACTCAAGGTATTTTGATCTGGGTAAAAAGTTTTATTTCGGCTCAAGTATCACAGCGCACACCTCTACACCATCGGTACAACCTTATTTCAATTACGGAGGGGTCGGATTTGGCCGCACTTTTCTCAGAGGGTACGAAAGGTATATAATTGAAGGGCAACATTTTATGCTCAATAAAAATAGCCTAAAAAGATTATTATTCTCTTTTGAAACAGATATAAGCAATGTAATTGGATTAAAGCAGTTTAATAAAATTCCGTTTGCTGCATACATCAACTTGAACTTTGACCATGGATATATTGCAAACTATCCGAATTATAATGAAAATAATTTATTTACCGACAAGTACATTTATGGAGGTGGAATTGGAATTGATATCATATCCTTTTACGATTTCGTAATGAGATGGGAATATTCGGTAAATATCGAGGGTGAACGCGCACTTTACTTCAATTTATATGCTGCGTTTTAGTAATTTTGCATCCGCTTAGCAATTAAAAAATATTTCAATTTAATAAAGTATTGAAGCTAGGAAGAAAAATTTCGAATAAATATTTTTGCATAATTATGAAGAACATGAAACGTGTATATATATTTTTATTTCTCATTGGAGTCGGTTACAGCTCTATTGCTGATGAGGGAATGTGGCTGCCCTTGCATATCAAACGACTTAAACAGGTTGATATGGAAAAAATGGGTCTTCAGTTAACCGCTGATGAAATTTATAACGTAAATCATTCTTCAATTAAAGATGCAATTGTATTGTTAGGCGGTGGTTTTTGCACTGGAGAGATAATTTCTAAAGAAGGACTCTTACTTACAAACCATCATTGCGGATACGACTATATTCAGCAACATAGTTCTATGAAAAACAATCTTCTCTCCAATGGTTTTTGGGCGCAAACCAAAGAAGATGAACTCCCAAATGAAGGTCTTTTTGTTCAGTTCTTAGTAAGGATGGAAGATGTTTCAAAACAAGTATTGAATGGTGTAAAAGACAATATGACTGAGCTGGAAAGAAGCTCATTAATTGAAAAAAATATTGGCAATCTTCAGACTGAAGCTACGGAGGCATCTGAATATGATGTTAAGATTAAGTCCTTTTATGAAGGGAATGAGTACTATTTATTTGTTTACGAAACGTATAATGATGTTCGCCTAGTTGGCACACCACCTGAGTCTATTGGAAATTTTGGAGGTGGCACCGACAACTGGATGTGGCCAAGGCAAACAGGTGATTTCTCGCTATTCAGGGTTTATACCGCCCCTGATGGGAAACCGGCTGGATATGCTCCGGAAAATATCCCCCTTAAGCCAAAATATCATTTGCCCATTTCTCTGGATGGTGTTCAAGAAAAGGATTTTGCATTTATAATGGGTTACCCAGGAAATACTAATCGCTATATGACATCCTTTGGTGTGAAAATGACAATGGAAGAAACCAATCCGAGCAGAGTAAAAATACGAGGTAAAAGGCTAGAAATAATGAAGGAAAGCATGGATACAATTCCGGCTTTAAAACTAAGTTATTCATCAAAATATGCTGGATTAAGTAACTATTGGAAATATTTTATCGGACAAACTATTGGCTTGAAAAATCTTGACGTTTATAACAAAAAAGTTGCTATTGAAAATAAAATTAGTGACTGGATTCAATCTAAAAATTCAAGAATTTCTAAATATGGCGACCCTGTTTCAGAAATAGCAGAGGCATATTCTGACATAGAAAAATATAACCTCCCCTATTATTACATTTTAGATGCTGGATTTGGAATTGAATTTATCAATTCTGGTTATAAGCTTTATGGGCTAATCGCAGCGCTAAATGACACATCTGAAAGTGATGATACTATGAGACAAATCATCGCAGATTATCAAACTTCATCTCTTAGTTTTTTTAAAGGTTACAATGCGGAAATTGATAAAAAAATATTTTTAGCCATGGTCAAAACAATCATGGAAGACATCAATGAGGATTTTGTTCCCGAAGCGTTCAAAGCAGTAAACTTAATCTCTGAAGGCAAATCATTGTGTGGGAATTTTATAGCGACACAAAACAATGATTATGAATCATTTACCAACTATGTGTTTGCAAATTCTATGCTGGTGAATGAAAGTAAAATGATGGAATTTTATAAAAACCCAGATCCGGAGGTAATTGAAAATGACCCTGGATATATTCTTGCCAATTCAGTTTACAATGCCTATAGTAAAATTTCACCCATGCGGGGCAAGGCACTCACTAAACTCGAAAGTGGCCGAAGGAGGTTTATCGCTGCATTAAGAAAAATGAATAACAAAAAAGATTACTATGCAGACGCCAACTCCACAATGCGATTGACATATGGCAAAGTATTGGGCTATAGCCCGAAAGATGCGGTTAATTATCATTACTCAACCACTCTAAAAGGTGTGATAGAAAAAGAGGATCCCGACAATCCTGATTTTATTGTTCCAGCAAAGCTTAAAAAGCTCTATGACATGAAAGAATATGGGCCCTACGGAACTAATGGCAAACTGTATGTCGGATTTACAACCAACAATGATATTACTGGAGGAAATTCAGGCAGCCCAGTTATTAATGCTTACGGACAGCTAATCGGTACAGCCTTCGATGGAAACTGGGAAGCTATGAGTGGAGATATTGCCTTTGAACCAGGATTACAAAGATGTATAAATGTAGATATCAGATATGTCTTGTTCATCATTGACAAATTTGCAGGTGCATCACATTTGACAGATGAAATGACAATTATAAAAAATGGTGTAGCTCTGTCGAGCAAAAAATAGAAGCAAGGTAAAATACATATTGGTAATTGTGTTTTGGATATACTAACATCCGAGTAATAGTATTTACTCCTGCCCAAAAGTAAGTTAGGGACAGAATTTCGCAGAATTCATTTTATTAGCGAAATCAGCCTGCCTCATCGGCGGTCGGGAAATACTTTTAAAGCGAATATTTAATAGTGGGATATTTTACTGAACCTGGAAAGTGTAAATCATTTGGGAAGTGTTTTCGAATGCGTAGCAAAACCTTCTTAATTTAAACAGAATTTAAGGTTTTTTGGTAAAATCAAATTTACTCGGATGACAGTAAACAATAATCACATATTATCAATAAGGAGAAATTTATTTTTTTCAGTTAATCTTCCTCCTTTTCCTCCTCTTTCTCAACCACCAAATCTTCATCTTTTAGCTTTTTCGAAACAGCAATAAATGGCCCTTTAATTATTTTGTCTCCTTTTGCTACTCCTTTGAGAATCTCGATATTTTCAAAATCGCTGATGCCGGTTTTTACTTCAACCATTTTGGCCTTCCCTTCATCATAAATAAAAACGACTTCAATAAATTCTTCTTTTTTTCCAGTACTTGCAATAGAATCGTTTTCGCTTTTATTGGGATTTCTTGTGGTTACAGAAGCCAATGGGATGGTGAGAATTTTGTCTTTTACTTCTGTTGTAATATCCACGCTTGCTGTCATCCCAGGACGAAAAGGAGACACGGAACCCTGCTTAATCACCAGGTCTTTATATGATTCATTAAGAATCTTGATTCGCACTTCAAACTCAGTAACAGCATCCGGAGAAGATTTTGTATTAGCCGTATTGGCAATATTTGTCACTATACCTTTAAATAATTTTTCGGTATGCGAATACGAATCCACATCAATATCTACTGAATCTCCAACAGAAACTCTTATGATGTCGTTTTCGTTTACATCTACCCTTGCCTCCATTTTTGTAAGGTCGGCAATACGTAGCATTTCGGTTCCGGCCATTTGAGCAGTTCCAACAACCCGCTCACCAAGTTCAACATCCAATTTGGAAACAGTGCCGGAAATAGGAGCCCGTATAGTGGTAAACCTAAGATTCTCTGCAGCTTCTTTCACGGATGCCCGGGCACTTGCTACAATATATTCTGAAGCTTTTTTAGATTCCTTTGCAGAAATCAGGTCATTTTGTGCTACTTTATAATTCGCTTCAGAAATTTCGAAATCAACATCTGAAATCACATTTTGATCCTTAAGGTCTTTGTTCCTTTTGTATTCATTTTTTGCCCGAATCAATTGGGCTTCAGCCCTCGCAACCCTTGCTCTGGCATCTGCCACATTAGCCTTTTGCTGATTCAAATTGGCATTGGCGCGTTCAAGGGAAGATTGATAAATATCAGGTCTTATTTTCAATAGAATCTGATCTCGCGACACTGAATCCCCTTCCACAATATTCAATTCAATGATCTCGCCTGGGACATCAGGAGATATTTTTACTTCAAATACCGGTTGTACCATCCCCGAGGCACTTACCGATTCTATTATTTCATTAATTGAGGCCTCCGCTAACTCTACCTCTACTTCTTTTGCTTTGCCTATCCAGCCGGCGGTTTTGCCTACAATTGCAAAAATCACAAGTACTACCACCAATCCTATTAGTGAGTATAGTACTTTATTCGATTGCTTTTTACGTTTCATGTTTGATTATAATGTTAATGGTTTCCCAATGTAAAAGTCTAAAACTTTGAGTTTGAATATATAGTCAAATTTAGATCTTACAAGATTTGATTTAGCAGAAAACAAATTAAAACTTGATATCTGATAATCGACAAAATTAAGTGCTCCAAGATTATAACTCTTTTCTGTTGCCCTAAATGATTCCTCAAGTGCTTCTACTTGTTTTTTCGCAGCATCAAAGACTTTCACTGCTGCCTGAGCATCATTATAAGAAGTCTCAATTGTTTGCCTCAAGACATTCCTTGTTTCTTGGGCATTGATTTTGGCCAGCTCTTTTTCTATGATTGCCCGCTGGACATTTGATCTTGTTTGCCAACCATTAAACACCGGAATACCTATATTAAATCCAGCTGACCAGCTTCTATTATCTACCCATTGTGTTGGAATATTTTGAACATCTCTTATGGGTATTTCAGTAATAATAGGGAAAGCATTTACCAGTTGAGATACATCATCTCTAAGATAACCTATTGTTCCAGGGTTTTGCACAATGGTTTGTGTTTCTCCAGTAGGGGCTCTATTTTGATCAGAAAAATTGGTGAAGAATTGTCCCTGCAAGCCCAGTGTAGGAATATGCGCGCCCCTCGCTATTTTCTCTCCCATTTCAGCACTTTCTATTCTTAATTCCGATGCCTTAACCTCAGGTTGAATTGCCTCAGCTTGTTTATAAACTTCTCCAACAGATAAAGGGACAAATTCATAATTTTCCTTTTCAAACTCCGGAGTGAGAATATCAAATGGCTCCTCGGCAGAAATCTGCAAAAATTGCTTAAGCCTCAAGACAGCAAGGTTCACATCATTTTCAGCGTTAATCAATTCCACTTCATTGCTCGCCAACTGAGACTGCAAATCCAATAGACTGGTTATTGGTAATGCGCCTGCTTTTACCATTTTCTCTGTTCGATCCAACTGGGCATTGGTTGTATTCAATTGAAATTTTGAATTCTCAAGCAATTCACGTGTGAATATGATTTGTAAATATCCAAAGACAACATCCAGAGACACATCATTCTTTGACTTTTCCAAATCGTAAAATCCTGCGTAAACGTCCAACTCACTACGCTTCACCGATCTGCTAATCCTCGAACCATCGTACAAAATAAACTGCGTAGTAGCATTAACGCCATTAGAATTTATCCTTTGCGTAGTAAATAAATTTGTTGTCGGGTCAATAGATCTTCCCCATCTCCAACTATTAAATACATTCATATTTAAACTGGGGATTCTGCTCAATTTATTTTGTCTTAAAGTCGTTTCTTCATTTTGCATGGATAATTCAGACCGTTGGACTGTGAGGTTGTTTTCGAATGCATAATTTACGCATTCTTCCAGGCTCCACTTTTTTATCTCCTGCGCTTGCGCTACTATACTTATTAAAAATACCAATGATGTCACTAATGATTTTGCCAATTTCATAAAATCAAATTTTATAATTTCAATTATTTCGATTGCCTATTTCAAGGATATTAAAATTGCTTTCTATTGATCAACTTCGATTTGTAATCAATTTTAATTTTCTGTAACTAAGCAATGAATTTTTCAAGTTAAGATTAATTAATATTTTTAAGGCCTCTAAAGCTTTATTTATAAAAGGTAAAATATTTACATGAAAGTAATTTTTAACGCTAATTTATTGGATTGGCAAGATGTTCCGTTGACTTCGCAAAACCGTGGTTTTAGATACGGAGATGGATTTTTTGAATCTATTGCCGTCATCAATAGAACTCCCAGGTTTTTAGAGCACCACCTTGAAAGGTTAAATAAAGCTGCTAAAATTTTACAACTGGATATTTGGCAAGATTTGCATATAGAAAAAATTAGAAACGAAATTACGGCACTACAAAATGCAAATGTTATTGGGAATTATGCGAAGTTGAAATTGATAATCTGGCGAGATTCAGATGGTCTTTATTCTCCAGAAAGTGGGCATTCACATTACTTGATGACTATCGATAATTGGTCGTATCAGAAAAATAATATTATAGAAAATGCTGGATTTTCCAGCAAGGTATTCAATTCCTATTCTATGGTTTCGCCCTTCAAAACACTTAGTGCCTTGAAATATGTGTTGGCAGGCATCGAAAAAAATAATAATCATTATGACGAAATTATTATCCTGGACCAACATGGATGTATTTCTGAAACCATGAGTTCAAATATATTTTGGAAAATAGATAATCGATATTATACCCCTCCTATTTCTTCTGGATGTATTGATGGCATTATGAGAAATCAATTAATTATAATGCTTCAGCAAGAAGGGTTTTCGGTAGCAGAAAAATTAATCAATAAAGATGTGTTGCTGTCTTCACAAAATATATTTACAACCAATGCTATGGGGATTAGGCACATTCAAGAAATCGAGAAGCAGTCTTTTGAAATTGATTTAGTGGTTCAAAAAATTATAGAATCGATAAGTTAGAGAATGATCAACAGCAATTAATTTCACTAGTCCTTGCTCAACTCTCCTTCTATTTGTGTGTCCGCGATATTCAGAAATTTTTCTATTTTATTTTCTATAAACCTACCCTGTTCAGGGCTTTGAAGCTTTTTAACCAAAGTAACTACATTTTTGCTTTTGAGTATTGCATTTAATTGGTATGTCGCAGCAAATAGATAATATCTATGACCAACACGGTGTTGGGTAACATATAATTGGGTAACATCTTCGTTGCGTAATTTTAGATTAACACTAAATGGTAATGGGCTATTTTTTACTTCTATGATTTGCTGGGTTACAACAATTTTTGTTTCATTAATCAATTTGGCCAGAGAAAAATAAAATACCACCATTGAGACCAGTAGAACCATAAATACTGAGGAGGTGGGTTGATTATAATCACCAACGACAAAGGAAGAATTAATTATAAAATAGGCAAAAATGGGAGCTGCTGCTAGAGAAATTAAATATTTTATTCTAAACCAGCTATATCTGAATTCAAGACTGTCAGCGTCTTCAGTTAAAAACATACGCTTTGGTATTTCAACCTTCGATGCCATATTTGCATTGGTGTTAGTCATCCGATTTTTGATATTTTCTAATTTATTTGTACTTCAAATTTATAGAACAATTCATCATTTTCAATAATAAAGATAAATTAAATTCTACTTAGAATTTTGATAATAATTGAATCTATAGCTTTATTCGGATATTTTGAAAAGGTTCCCTTGGCTCTATTTCCCAGAATAGCATTGATACTTAATGCTTGATGGCCCAGTAATCTGGCCATACCGTATAACATGGAAGTTTCCATTTCGAAATTTGTTAACCAAAATCCATTGTGATTGAAATATGTTATCTGATCAAGAAATTTTGGGTTTCTAACGTTTATTCTTAGCTGTTTTCCTTGAGGAGCATAAAATCCGGAGGTCGTAACTGCATTTCCTCTACTAAATCCCATACCTAATTTTTCCATAAGAAACTCCGATCCTCTAACAACATATGGAGAAAAAGGAAGGTTCAGGTCTTTTTTAAGCTTTTGACCTACTTCAAGTTCGAAGGCTGTTAGGTCTAAATTATAGTAAAGCATTAGATTGTCCATACCAATTCCATATTCTGATACTATTTGAGAATCGATCTCAATGTCTTCCTGAATTGCACCCGAGGTCCCTATTCTAATTATATTAAAACTTTTCTTTTCTTCTTTCGGAATTCTCTCTTTAAGATCAATATTAAATAAAGCATCCAACTCGATCATTGCTATTTCGATATTGTCAACGCCCATTCCGGTACTCATCACGGTGATCCGTTTATTTTTGAATGTACCTGTATGTGTGATAAACTCCCGCTTGTTCATCTCAAAATCAATATCATCGAAATGCTTGCTAACCCGGTAAACACGACCCGGATCACCAACGACAATTATATTTTCAGCAACGTCTTTTGGTTTTAGGCTTAAGTGATAAACACTTCCATCTTTATTCAGAATTAGATCTGCCTCGTCAAATTTTTTCATAGAGTTTAGATGTGGAAAGCGTAAAAACTTATTATTTTTTTATACCTCTATAAGGATTATATCCATTTAATTTTTTTGGGTAATATCCACGGCCATCATAGGATCTTTTTCTTGGATGCTCTTTACATTTTTGCGAACACGCTCCTGCCAATTTTTCACCACAATTTTCGCAAATCGGCAAATGTTTATTGCACTCGGGGTTAGCACAATTCACCATTCGATCGCAATCGGTGTTGCATATGTGACATTTGCTGATCACCAAGGGATTTACGTTATTAATATCGGCGGCAATTCGATTATCAAAAACATAACACTTCCCATCAAAATCTTCTCCTCCTGCTTCATTGCCATATTTTATGATTCCTCCATGAAGCTGAAATACATTTTTAAATCCCTTTTCGATAAGGTAGGCACTGGCTTTTTCACACTTTATTCCACCAGTACAATATGTAATTACTTTTTTGTCCTTGTACTCTTCCAGCTCTTTTACTTTATCAGGAAAATCTCTGAAATTTTCGATATCAAATGAAATTGCATTTTTAAATTTTCCGATGTTATGCTCATAGTTTGAGCGAACATCTATTACAACCACATCTTCATCGTCTTTCACTTTCCTAAATTCCTCGGGCTCGATATATTTTCCTGTTTCTACTGTAGGGTCAATATGCTTTAATCCAGAATAGACGATTTCATCTTTGATGCGAACATTTAGTTTTTGAAAGGCATGAGATTCAGAGGGCTCAACTTTAAATTCAGTTTTGGAAAATCGCTCATCAGTTTTCAAGTCCTTCATGTACTTTTCGCAATCTTTTCTGAGACCTGAAATTGTACCGTTAATTCCCTCTTTGGCAATTATAATTCTTCCCTTTAAATTGTTTTCTATACAATAAAAATGGTGCTCTAATTTGAATGATTCAGGATCTTCAATTTTAGTATAGCAATAGTAAAGTACGATTAAGTAGTCCTTCATCAATTTGTTTTTTAATATTTTCTAAGTCTTACAGCATTAACTCTGAAAGCATTCAGAGAAGATAGTATTACTATATAGCTAATGATAGCTGTAAAATTCTGTCACTTGTTTATGAAATTTACAGCGTGTTGTGTGCCGTTCAACGTACGGCATCCAACAACTGTGTATGTGTTACTTAATTGCCACGGCTGGATTCCCAAACACAGTTTTATTTTTCTTCACATCTGCAATCACAACAGATCCTGCTCCAATCCTTGCCCCTTCCCCAACAACTACGCCACTGACTATTGTCACTCCACTACCTACGAAAGCCCCGTCGGCAATTTGAACGCCTGAATTGATGATGCTTCCTGCTCCGATTTGGACAAAATCACCAATTTTTACATTATAATCAATTATTGCTCCTGAATGGATCATACAATGATTTCCTATTTCGGTATGCGCGCCAACTACTGTTCCATTATTGATAAATGTGCCATGACACAAAGTTGCTGATTCTGCAATTTTCGCATCAGAATGAACTGCATTAATTGGGATCGTTTTTTGATTTTCCCTTATTGACTTAATCATTGTGGCCTTCCAGGCATTATCATCTGAAGCGATAAATACATCACAATCTTTTCCAATAATCTTTAGATAATCATTGTTATCAATACTACCAAGTATCGTAGTATCTTCAATTTCCGATCCATGAAGTTTTTTATCGTCATCTAAAAAACCATAAACCATCACTTTATTGCTTTTGAAAATTTCTAATGCCGCTTTACCCAAATCTGAAGCGCAAAATATTATTACTGATTTATTCATTTAGCCTTTATTTTAAGAGAGTGCAAAAATAAGGCTAAGAATTGGAAAGGTCAATTTGAGGGTTTAAGATTTTTAAAATAAAAAAAAGCGGGAGGAAGTCCCGCTTTTTTTATCATGCTAAATGTAGTATGTCTATAAAGTGTTTTCTAAATATCTGGCTCTTTCAATTCTAAAGACTCAATTCCCAAAACACTTTGGTCATTTGAATTTACGTTATTGAAACCAATAACTTTTGAATTATCAGAAGGAGAGTTGTCCTCAGGAACGTCAGAAGAATTGCGCTGAACATCTGCAAAATCTGCTGGTGAATCCATGATAATTACTTTTTCGATATTATCATTTGCTTTGGCCTCATTTGAATCTACCGGTTGAGCTATAGATGGTGCAATTACCAGTGCTACAACAGACATTAATTTTAGAAGTATATTTAATGAAGGTCCTGATGTGTCTTTAAAAGGATCGCCAACTGTATCGCCAACTATGGCAGCTTTGTGTGGTTCAGAACCTTTGTAGTACATTTTACCATCAATTTCCACGCCTTCTTCAAATAGTTTTTTTGCATTGTCCCATGCTCCTCCTGAGTTTGATTGGAAAATTGCCATCAAAACCCCAGAAGATGTAACGCCAGCCAATAACCCGCCTAACATTTCTGCTCCACCTATAAATCCAACTAATACCGGAGTAGAAACAGCAAGGATTCCTGGAAGAACCATTTCTTTGATCGACGCTTTTGTAGAAATCTCTACACATTTACCATACTCGGCTTTCCCGTCTGCCTTGCGAAATATTTCCCTTTCTTCATCCGTTGCCTTATCCATGTCCGAATCATATTTTCGCATGATTACCAGTGCATTTTTCAAAGCAGGGATTTCTTTAAATTGTCTTCTTACTTCCTGAATCATCGCCATTGCTGCTTTTCCAACAGCCTTCATGGCCAATGCAGAAAAGACAAAAGGCAACATTGCCCCAACAAGTAAACCGACCATTACTACCGGTTTTGAAATATCAATAGAACTCACATTGGCTTGTTGTGTGTAAGCAGCAAATAGAGCCAAAGCAGTTAATGCCGCAGAGCCGATTGCAAATCCTTTACCGATGGCGGCAGTTGTATTGCCAACAGCATCGAGTTTGTCAGTTCTTTGTCTTACTTCTTTTGGGAGTTCACTCATTTCTGCAATCCCACCTGCATTATCTGAAATGGGACCATAAGCATCAACTGCCAACTGGATGCCGGTATTTGCCAGCATGCCAACTGCAGCAATCGCTATACCATATAATCCAGCAAAATGATATGAAACCAAGATAGCAATGGAAATTAAGATTATTGGAATAGCAGTGGACATCATGCCTACACTAAGTCCGGATATAATGTTTGTTGCGCTACCAGTAAGAGATTGTCTTGCAATGGAAAGTACGGGTTTGGTGTCTGATCCAGTATAATATTCTGTGATCTTTCCTATGCCCAACCCTGCACTTAATCCAGCAATTGTTGCCCAAAAAACGCCCATAGCATAGTAGGTTTGTCCGTTATAAGTCCAACTTTCTGGAAGCATGAATAGGATTATTGCAAGCGAAACTACTATCATTAATACTGAAGACACTATTTCCCCCAAATTCAGGGCTGATTGCGGGCTTCCTCCTTCTTTCACTTTTACAAGAAAGGTGCCCACAATGGATACCAATATGCCTGCCGATGCAAGTGCAAGTGGCAACAGTACAGCTCCCAAGCCATTGAAGTTCTCTGAGAACTCAGGCAATACGACAAAAACTGCCCCGAGAACCATGGTACCAACGATAGAACCAACATACGACTCGAAGAGATCTGCTCCCATTCCGGCAACATCACCAACATTATCGCCAACATTATCTGCAATCGTAGCAGGATTTAGTGGATGATCCTCTGGGATTCCAGCTTCAACTTTCCCGACGAGATCTGCACCAACATCAGCTGCTTTAGTATATATACCTCCGCCGACTCGTGCAAAAAATGCGATAGAAGATGCTCCCAAAGAAAATCCTGCCAGTACGTTTATTACTTTAGTAATACTATCAAAATCGACTCCGAATAGATATGTGTATAATATAAATAGAAGACTTAGTCCCAAAACACCAAGACCAACTACCCCAAGACCCATTACAGATCCTCCAATAAAGGCTACTTCAAGTGCCTTGCCTAGTGAAGTTCTTGCGGCATTGGTAGTTCTTACATTTGCCTTAGTCGCCACCCTCATTCCCAAATATCCAGCAAATGCAGAGCAAAATGCCCCTACAACAAAAGATAAGGCGATTAATGGATGTGAACTTTCATCAGTATATCCTTTAAATAATAGAATTACACCCAAGGCAATTACAAATATCAATAGCACTTTGTATTCTGCCTTAAGGAATGCCATGGCTCCTCTGGAAATATGGCCGGCAATTTCAGCCATTTTATCAGTACCTACTTCTTGTTTAGAAATCCAAGACGATCTCCACACAACATATAATAGGGCAATTACGCCAGTGATTGGGAATAAATACATAATACTTTCCATGATTTTATGTCATTTAAGGGTACAAATAGTCTCAATAAAAGTTACTGTTTTTAAGATTTCAAATATGTGTTTCTATATATTAATCGAAAAATTTTTAATAAATCATCACATAAATTAATCAGAATAATATAAAAGCTATACGATACGACCATACTTTTTAGAGATAAAGTCATTGTAATAAAATTTTAAATTTCAATAAATATCAATATAAGAAACTAACTCTCTTAAGAAAATAGAAATTTCATTGGTAACAGGATTGTCTGCTCCTCTACCAACCACGTAAAGCGTAAAAATTCCATAAATTCCTAAAAGTAAATATGCTTGGACTCGATTGATTATTTTGCGATAGGTATAAACTCCGAAGGCCAATACTGTTAGAATAAGCAAGAGCATCCTTAGTTCCGAACTTTGTACGATAGTATCTCCGTTCATAATTATCGGACCATAAATTATCGTATATAGAAATAAAGGGAATCCGAGAGCAAAACAAATATCAAAAATATTGCTCCCCAATGCATTGGAAATTGCATCATCATAGTTGCCTTTTTTGGCATCATTCATTGAAATGATAGTATCAGGAACACTTGATGCTGCCGATGCTAAAATTACAGCTACAAAAACAATAGGAATATTAAGCCCTTCATAAGTCCCTAAAAATGGCACTGTGTACTCAGCACTTCCAATCCACTCACAAGCCTGAACCAAAAGAAGACAGGTAAATGCAATAGTGAAAGTTGAAAATACCAATAATGGCCATGCTGTTTTATTAGATATCTTATTCTGCCCAATAAAAATAGGCTCAAGATCAAAAGTGATGAGATAATGAAAAGTACTTTTCCTTTCTTCATGAATTTTAATCTGAGGAGAACTTTGCTGTTGGCTTTCAGGAGAAGGTCTTTTCATCGATTTGAGCATATATGTCAAATAAATGAAGTAAATGACCATTAAAAATAAACCGTGCCACCAATAAAGGGCATTACCGCTTATGATAATGATAAATAGAAGTTCTGCTATAATAAGGGAAAGCCCATCTCGAAAAAGTACTTTTTGCGAAACGGTAATGTTCTTTGCCAAACCAGTAAGAATGACAACTAGAATGACAAAGGCTGGAATAATCATGCCATTAAAAATAGCACTACCGGCAGTTGTACCTATACCTCCAGAAAATCCATCAACGTCTTTTAGGTAAAACAAAAAGAAAAAAGTAGTAAAGAGTTCAGGAAGTGAACTCCCTATTGCATTGATGGTTGCTCCTCTTACACCTTCAGATAAATTTCGACCGATATAATCTGATGCAACAGTAAAACCATCACTTGCTCTCCAAATTACAATACAACAAATTATTACTATGAATAAAGGTATAAGTATGCCCATTAAAATCTATAAATAATAAAAATTATGCCACAAAGATAAATGATAATTATTTATAATTAATAATGATTATCAAAATAAAATACAATTTTTTCTAAATATTGTATAATTATCATTGCGCGTAAAATCGAATCCAATTATCTCACATTTATTATTGAATACCAAAAAATAACTATTTAAAAATAAGCGTAAAACAACCTAAGTTCTTAAAAATCATACATATCTATTCCTATTAAAAAAAATAATCTTTCGGCTATAATATTTAAATTCTAATAAAATTCTTATGACTTTTACATAATGAAAAATATACAGCTCAATATATATTCAAAATCACAATTATCACTGTATAATGGGCAAGACAAAAAAGAAATTTGGTGTGGATACAAAGGGTATATATATGAGTTGACCAACTCTAAAATGTGGGCAAATGGTCGTCATTATGAACACTGGGCAGGACAAGACTTAACTGATGAACTAGAAGATGCACCACATAATGAGCGCGTATTTGAAAAATTCAAGATTGTTGGAATACTAAAATAAAACGGGGCAAGTTTTGCATGAGATAGTACCATATTATTCATGGCTTAAATATTATGATTCCTCTAAGGACGAATACTCACCATTTTTTGGCAAACAGTACAACTATAACCTTTATCAAGATGCCATATATAATTATTTTATTGATCCGGCCTGGGATTTTATTGGCTCCGAAACACTATACATAAAATTATTATTTGTCGAGTATAAACTAGGGTATGCAGTAATTGAGCTTATTGGTGAATGGAATGATGCCATCTCAAATGATATTATGTACCTGAAGAGGAATGTGATCGATCCTCTCAATAATAATGGTGTGAATAAATTCATTTTAATTGGAGAAAATGTATATAATTTCCATGGCTCAGACGATTGCTACTATGAAGAATGGTTTGACGATGTAGAAGATGGATGGATTGCCGCAATAAACTTTCATGAGTTTGTAACTAATGAATGGAGGAGCTTTGATATTGACAACTATATTAACCTTGGAGGAAAACTAAATATTAATAATTGGAGGACAATGACGCCAATCAAGTTCACTATAAAAGTAAATGACATAATTTCTAAGAGAATTGATTTAATTTAAAACTAAAATATATTGTACAAGCTATTTTTCAGACCCATACTTTTTATGCTCAAACCAGAGCAGGCACATTATTTTACTACTACATTACTGAAAATAATATGTAAAATTCCAGGTGGAAAGGCTTTGCTCAGTTTATTGTTTGCGTATAGCCACATAAAATTGGAGCGAGAGGTATTTGGAATAAAATTTAAAAATCCGGTAGGGCTAGCTGCCGGATTTGACAAGGAAGCACAGTTCATTGATGAATTTGCGGCCTTGGGATTTGGATTTATTGAAATAGGAACTGTAACTCCAATAGGCCAGCCTGGCAATCCAAAACCTCGATTGTTTCGATTAAAGGAAGACAGAGCACTTATAAATCGAATGGGATTTAATAATCAAGGTGTAGAGCATGCTTTGAAAATGCTAAAGAAAAGTAAATCTCAAGTGATAATAGGTGGAAACATAGGTAAAAACAAAGCAACACCAAATGAGGAAGCCAGTAGGGATTATGAGAAATGTTTTGAGGTATTGTATGACCATGTAGATTACTTTACCGTTAATGTCAGCTCGCCAAATACTCCCAATTTGAGAGAATTGCAAGAAAAAGAACCTTTAAAACAATTGTTGCGGAGATTGCAGATAAGAAATAATAACAAAAATAATCCTAAACCCATATTATTAAAAATTGCACCGGACTTATCAAACAAACAATTAGATGAGATTATTGAGATTATTGATGAGGTAAATTTGGCTGGAGTTGTGGCTACCAATACTACTATATCTCGAGAAAACTTAATAACAGATACTACAACCTTAGTGCAAATTGGCAATGGCGGGTTAAGTGGACAACCTGTAAAGGACAGATCGACACAAGTAATCAGCTATCTGAAGAAAAATGCAAAAGTTCCCTTTGCCATAATTGGAGTTGGTGGAATTAATTCTCCCGAAGATGCATTAAAAAAGATTGCAGCCGGGGCAAATCTGGTACAGTTATATACTGGCTTCATTTATCAGGGCCCAGGTCTTATTAAAAAAATCAATAAATCAATTTTAACATCGTTAAACGTTACCAACTAAGAAATCTTGGAGAATTAGGGGAGGCGTATAAAATATCCAATAATTTGGGATTTTGATTTCACGAACAAGATCAACTCCTCAATTTTTATCTTTTTAATTGGATTAACTATTATTTCCCAAATTTATGGGTTTAAAATGTTCTTCATTTCATTAGTTTTGTGGTTTGAAAATTTAAATGGGTAAAAATACTTACAAGTCTAATACTTTTAAAAAGAAGAAAAAGGAGAAGAAAAAGCTATCTCTCAAGTTTGGCTTCTTTAAAGATAAGCGATTGCATTTGACGGTTGGCTTATTTTTCCTTGCTATATCATTTTTTCTGATCACAGCATTTATTTCCTATTTGTTTTCTGGCAAGGCAGATCAAAGTGCTGTTGAAGCTTATTTATCCATATGGAAAATAGAATCCGGAATTGATTACAATAATTGGTTTGGATTGCTGGGAGCTATTTCCAGTCATTATTTTATTTATAAATGGTTTGGCATTGCCTCTTTTTTAATCCCCCCATTTCTTTTTCTAATTGGCACATATATCCTTTTTAATAAGCAGCCCCTTTCTATAAAAAGATCTTTTCAATTCATATTGTTTTTTGTCTTCTGGCTGAGTACGCTATTTGGCTATATTACCTTAGATGAAAATAACCCAATACAATTAAGTTATATTACTGGAGGAATCGGCTTCGAAATCGCCATCATATTACATGGATTAATGGGATGGGGGACTTATGTATTGCTGATTTTTTTGTTCCTGGTCTTTGTAATATACTTTTTCAATATTACCAGTTTTATTGGAAATGAAATGTTTACAGCTAAAACAGAGGATGGAGAGATTACAACAATGCAACAGGATGAAAAAATAGTTGATGAAAGTATAGACCATGTGGACCAGGAAATTTCTAAACCAATTGAGACAGAAAGTTGGGTTGTTGATGGAACGAAAAAAGAGACGACACCCGCAGATAACGATCTGGAGTTGTCGATAGAGAATGAAG
The DNA here is from genome assembly GCA_964507705.1 of uncultured Roseivirgaceae bacterium. Taxonomy (GTDB): domain Bacteria; phylum Bacteroidota; class Bacteroidia; order Cytophagales; family Cyclobacteriaceae; genus JAAUQL01. The sequence goes on from CAZDRA010000053.1 coordinate 22,405, forward strand.
AAATAATTAGTGAGACTGACAGTGACAAATTAGAAGATAAATTACCATTTGAAATTGAAGAAAAAAGTGATGGAGAAAAAGCAGTAGAAAGTTTGGATAATTTTGATCCTACCCTCGATTTAGGATCTTACCAGTTTCCTGATCTATCGTTGTTGGATGAATATAACAATAACAATGTACAAGTATCTAAGGAAGAACTTGAGCAAAATAAAGATAAAATTGTCGAGACGCTCATCAATTTCAAAATTGGGATTAGTAGTATAAAAGCCACAATTGGTCCTACAGTAACTTTGTATGAAATTGTTCCGGAAGCAGGTGTGAAAATTTCCAAGATCAAAAATCTGGAAGATGATATTGCGCTAAATCTTGCTGCACTAGGCATTAGAATAATAGCACCAATCCCGGGAAAAGGAACAATAGGTATAGAAGTTCCCAATAAAAACCGTGAAATGGTTTCTGCTCGTTCAGTATTAGCAACCGAAAAATATAAAAATGCAAAGCACGACCTTCCGGTCATTTTAGGAAAAACGATTTCTAATGAAGTTTATATTGCTGATTTGGCAAAAATGCCGCACCTTCTCATGGCCGGCGCAACAGGCCAGGGAAAGTCTGTTGGACTAAATCTGCTTATAGCATCATTGCTGTACAAACTGCACCCTTCGCAGCTCAAATTTGTGATGGTCGATCCAAAGAGAGTAGAGCTTACATTATTTAATAAAATAGAAAGGCATTATTTGGCCATGTTGCCAGATAGCGAAGAACCCATAATTACTGATAGCAAAAGAGTTATTTATACACTCAATTCACTTTGTATTGAAATGGACAACCGATTGTTGCTATTGAAAAGTGGTGGATGTAGAAATATAAAAGAATATAACCATAAGTTCGTCAAAAGGCTTTTAAATCCAGAAAAAGGGCACAGATATTTACCGTACATTGTATTGATTATTGATGAACTCGCTGATTTGATGGTAACTGCCGGCAAGGAAGTAGAAATGCCAATTGCGCGTTTAGCTGCTGTGTCCAGGGCGACAGGAATTCATTTAGTTCTGGCAACTCAAAGACCATCTGTCAATGTAATTACAGGAATCATAAAAGCTAATTTTCCTGCACGACTTTCTTTCAGAGTAACGTCCAAAATTGATAGCCGAACAATTTTAGATGCAGGCGGGGCGGAGCAACTTGTTGGTCTTGGAGATATGTTATATTCTCACGGTTCGGAATTAGTTAGGCTTCAAGGTCCTTTTGTCGACACATCAGAAATCGATAAAATATGTGACTTCATTGGGGCGCAGCGAGGTTATGAGTCGGCTTATTTGCTTCCGGAATTTGTTGGTGAAGATACAGAATCTCCAGGTGCTGCAGATCTGGCTGATAGGGATAAAATGTTTGATGAAGCCGCAAGATTAATTGTGAGGCATCAACAAGGGAGTACTTCTCTGATACAAAGAAAACTTAAACTTGGATACAATCGCGCCGGCAGATTGATAGATCAATTGGAAGCAGCAGGAATTGTTGGACCATTTGAGGGGAGCAAAGCCAGAGTTGTATTGGTGCAAGATGAATATTCTTTGGAGCAATTATTGAATGAAATAGAAGAAAAAAATTAATTTGGGTAACCCAAGAAAAAATTAATATAGATATAATTGAATCATTGATAATATCTGTAAATTGTTAAGGTTAGATTTTAAAGTCAAATAATTATAATGAAAAAGTTAGGATTAGTAATAGTACTGTTATGTTTTGTTGGATTGGCTTTTGGTCAAGATGATCAAAAAGCCCAGGAAATATTAGATAAGATGAGCAATAAGTATTCAAGTATTCCATCTTACAAAACCAATTTTGTTTATAGGCTACGAAACAAAACAGAAAATATTGATGAAGAGTTTAGTGGTGAAATTATGGTCAAAGGTGAAAAATATGTACTATTTATGAGCGACCAGGAAATTTTCAATGATGGTAAAACAATCTGGACTTTTCTCATGGATGCTAATGAAGTGAATGTAGATTATTATATGCCCAATGAAGGGGACCTCTCACCAAATAATATTTATTCAGCCTATAAAAAAGGATATCGATACCGATGGATGGAAATGAAAAAAGTAGGCAGTAGAAATTTTGATGTGGTGGAATTGCAGCCCAAAAACCCCAAGGACTCCGACAAGATTTTTTATAGGATTATATTAAATATTGACCAGGTAGATTACACCATTCATAGCTGGGAAATGTATGATCGTGGAGGAAATGTTTTTTCTTATACGATTTCAGGTTTTGATCCAAAATTCACTGCCGAAGACTCGTTTTTTCAGTTCAACGAATCAGAATATCCCGATGTAGAAGTCGTTGATTTGAGATAATAGAATCTTTTTTTTGTTTAACAGGGATGCTTCTCAAGCTACGTGGGAGTTTTCGTCTGACCACGTTCATTGTGTTGTAACCTTGAACCAGACGGCAAGCCAGAAACCGTAAGCAATTTTTAGAAGCACCAATATTATCTATAATTATTTCTACCTGAAAAGCATTATTTTTTTAGAGATGGATGTTTTATGGTCATTGGTTAATATTAAAAAATACAAACCGGATGAAATGGAATTAAGCGGAATCTTATTATTTTGAACATCGCCTGAAATAAAAATTCTTCCGCTTACATCGATTAACTTATATTTCCAGATAAGGCCCGAAGATGTATCCCCAAAGTCAATATTGATAATTTCTTTACCTGGATTAGGAAATATTTTAATATCAATATTATTTACAAAATCATTTAATGATACTATTACTTCATCTCTATCTCTTGGTCCGTATTGAGGTAATTCGGCGTCGTATTCATAAACTCCAAGATCGGGAGCGCTTCCTAAGTATTGGTCATTAATGTTATCAAGTGCAAGTCCCGCATCAATTGCGTTGCAATTTGAATTTAAAGTCAGAAATTGAAAAGGCACTTTAGCCGGAGGGGGATCTGGAATATCAAAATTTTCAAAGCATGAAGTACGATCTATACGAATAGAATTTATTGCCTGATCTGTAAAATTTTGAAATGCTGGTATATCATCAAGTCTTTGATCTTCCCATTTAAAGGCATATTGATAGTTTCCCCAATCATATCCATCATGAGCCCAGTTTGTCCTCCAATCAGTACCATTTGAAGTCCCATTTTCCCAGATATACCTGTCTTCTATAGAAATCCATAAATTGTTGATAGACTGCATACTTCTCATAAAGTGTGAGCCAGAACTAATAGGCCCATTCCAGGCAACTAATGTATTGTGTGCCAATAAAACCCTATCTGTCCTATCCCTCAATTTAAGTGCATCTTCGCCCGGAGCTGCCACTTGATTGTATAAAACATACCAGGGTGCTCCGTTCATAGGCTGAAAACTAATTCCGTTGTTTCTCACATTAGAAATGCGATTCCCCCAAATACGTATGTTATTATGGCCATAATCTCCCTCAATACCATCATCTGTGGTATCAAATATCTCATTACCATAAATATCTACATTTCTGTGGGGATAAGAAATACCATCACCTACTCTCGAAATACTATTGTAAGCAACAGTATGACCCGAAGTGTGCCAAAGTTCGATGCCTTCTCCCGAGAAATTGGATCCGGCATTTGGGTCATTATCGCCAACTATTGTATTCTCTGCGATATACCAGTTTTCACCACCGTCATTCAGATAAATGCAAATATGGCAATTGTTAAAGGAGTTTTTTATGAGAACTACTCCTACAGGTCCCGGAGGTGAGGTTCTTATCCCATAATTACCATTTGTCGAATTATAAATAAACTTTAACTCATGTAACCATATATAATCTGCTTCTATCCTGACCTGATTAAATATAACATCTCCGTCTCCGGCAGATTTCCAAACAATATGATTATTCAGAGTACCTGATTTCGTGAAATTCACCTGGCCTCCAGTACCATAATCTCCGGTATGCAATAAAAGAATATCTCCAGCTTGTGCTACATTTTGCGCTGAGGTAATACCATGAAAAGGATTGTCCTGAGACCCATCACCACCGCTGATCCCTGGAATAACATGATAGGTATTCCCTTCTACAGGAAATATTGGGATTGGTTTTGTAGAGATTATTTCTATTCTAATCTCGGCTCCTCCGTCTGGATCGGAAAGATTTAATTGTACTTCATATTCGGTATTTTCTTCAAGAAATAAAATACTTCCTGCAAGCATATCATAACTTTCAAAATCGACTCTAAAAAGCGGTTGCGCATCAAACCAAGTTGTTGTTCCATTGACACGATATTGAACTAAGCATTGCGCATTATGGTTTGTGTCTCCTGAAATATTCCACTCAAAACCTATAGATTTAATTGTTGAATATTTTTCAAAGGTCCCTGGGATGGTTTGTCCAAAAGACTGCAAATGAAATATTAAAAATGTGATTACATATATTGAAACTGTTTTCTTTCTATTCTGAAAATAAATATTTAAAGATTCCATATTTATGTAGAATTTAGGTGTTTGGCATAAGCTTTATTTAGTTTTTAATGACTTTTTTAATAGCTATTTTACCACTTTGTGAAGTGATTTCTATAACATAAATACCATCAGATAAATTTGATATATCAATTTGTTTAGTAGTTACCTCCTTTATTAGTTGTCCTAGTTGGTTATAAATACTTGCTTTTTCTAAAATTTCATCTTTTAGATCAATAGTAAAAGCATTAGACGTAGGGTTTGGGGTTATTGAAACTGAATTATTGAAAACTTCATCATTGACTGATAAAATTGAAAGATATTCGTAGGAGCCGATGTCAAAAGAGGTAGATTGTGGGCGTGGTGTTTTGTCAATATCTACCGCTACATCAAAAAGAGTAGTTCCCTGATCTATTACTGTAGCGTTGTTTGAGTTCAAACGTAAATCTCCAGAAGATGGATTTACGAACCAATTACTCTGAGCACTTGTGTAATTCGTAGTAAGTATAGCCTGCCCTCCATTACGAGATCTAATTAATTTGTTGGTCAAATTATTTGATATATCTACATTAATGGTAGTAGCAAAACGATACTCAATGGCATTGGGATAATCTATATAAATGGTATTATTATATACTTTTGTATTAGGAGAAGTTTCTAAGCCAATCCCAACATCATCAAATATGCCAGAACCATCGTTATAGATCATATTGTTCCGAATTATTCCCCCATCGCTAGGACTACTCCCCAAACCAAAACCTATTCCTCGATCACAATTGATAATCAAATTTCTTTCTACAGTATTATTTGAAGAAAAATTCCAAAAATGAACAGCATGTTCAGCAGTAGATTGAGAAGGACTCGTTATGTTTTTGAAAATATTATCTCTTACTATCCAATTATCTCCTCCATGAATATCTAAACCTCCAATATACCACTGTGGCCCAACACCAGCTGTGTATTCAAACAAACTACATTGTACAATAGCATTATCTGCTCCATCGTTTGCAGCACTTCCTTTTATCATCTGTTCATACGTATTCTGAATTTTTACATTGTGTACAAATAAGCTGTCTCCAGCCATTATTGCATGGTTACCAACATTTTTGAGAGTGAGGTCTGCGATTGTAATATTGTTGCCTTGAGCAGAAATTATAATT
>CAZDRA010000054.1:0-27595 GCA_964507705.1 uncultured Roseivirgaceae bacterium
TTTACATTCATATTGCGCTTTGTCCTTCTTCCAATAATGATCCTTTCCACCACATCTAGCACAAACAACCCCTACATGATCCCTATATTCCTTGAATCTTTGCTCGCAACTGGCTTCGTCCGGAAACTGTTCTATAAAATTAATTAATGACATGCTCTTTGTGTTTTATACAAAAATAACAAATTAGGTAAATATACGGGCATTCATTAAAAAAAATCATGGAAATTAAAGAAAGAGAAGTAGTTCAAACTACAGTATCCGTAATTCACGAAGTAAAAGATTTTGAAAAATGGAAAGTAAAATTTGATAGTGATGAAGATCGGCGCAAAGCGGGTGGTTTAACACTCACCGGTCTGGGGACAGTTGAAGATAATCCTGCTGAGATTTTTGTAGTCTTTGCAACAGATGATATTGAAGCCGCAAAAGCTTATATGAACGATCCGGAACTGAAGGATTTGATGTCTCAGGCAGGTGTGGTGTCTGCTCCTGAAATTAACTTTTGGAAAAGGTTTTGATTAAGGACTGATCATGCAAATCTTATAATCTCAACTGGCACGTATTTACAATGAGTGCCTTTTTGTGAATTATAGCTTTTGGACTTGCAAGCAAAGTTATATTTGGTATTGACCTGATTGTTTCTTCAAAAGTTGGTTTATCAATCATATTCATTTTGATGATATTCTTCCTTTTAATTATAAGATATTTCGATTTACCCAAACAATCCAAAATGAATAATGGCCAATTTAAGGAATAGTATTTACTTTTTACTTATCAGAGGATTTTCATACCATATCACCCCAAGACCCAGACTTCTTGATCCATAGTTCTCCTCGCAAGTGAGCACATCAAGATCTCCATCTCCATCCAAATCTAACAATTCAATTAGATCAAACTTTATTCCCACGCTTCCACTTATTTGATGCCAATCCCATTCCGAATCTGTAATTTGGACTTTGTACGACAACCATATTATTCCTTCTTTGCCTTCCATTTTCAAAGTATTCGTGCTGAGAACCAAGTCGGGTTTACCATCTCTATTAATATCACCGATCCTAATCGCCTTGGCTCTTCCTGCAACCTCAGGAATATCAATATTATAACTCTTCCATTTCTTGCCATTGCTATCCAGCTTGTGGATATAAACAATTTTCTGATTAGTATATTCAGGAACTACCACATCTTCCAAACCATCTCCATCGAGATCACCCATATCCATGAACATCACCTCCAAGCCTTCGGCTCCAATAAAATGATTGTCCCATTCTTGTTTTTGCTCGTTAATATTCCCTGGATTTTCTAACCATCGAACCCCATTCGTAGGACCAGCTTTTCGATCGGAAGTTACAATATCCAAATCTCCATCATGGTCAATATCTCTTAGTAAAATTGACATTGTCCATGTGGCCGAACTGATTGCATACCATCTCCAACTGGAAAGATCAGTAGGATTTCGAGGTGCTTGAAACCAACCGATTTTGGCATTTTTCCCTTTTGAACCTGCAATAATATCCAAACCATTTATTCCATCTAACTGAACAGGAATTGCAAACATCCACTGCATAAGGCCATCTGATGCGGGTAGGACTTCACTTATCCATTTTGAAGAATCAAGGTAATCTTTGGGGTTTTCAGGATTCCAATTAATAAATATCTTCTTTGAATTGCCCTCTGTAGTGCTGATTACATCAAAGGCTCCATTTTTATCCAAGTCTGCAAATACAGCATCTTCAACAGATGGTGTATTGCCAACAATTACAGAAGGCCAATTTTGTCTTACCTTGTCGTATCCAGGATGTAAATACACTTTTGTGTAACCTGCTTCCTCCCAACCTGTTGCAATATCCATATGGCCATCATTGTTTACATCTGCAAGTTTTACACCATCAGCACCGCTGAGAGATGAGTCAATTACATGAATTGTCCAAGGTGAATGTTGAGCATGAGTTGTCTCGCTAAAAAATAGCGTAAATAAAATAAAAAATAACAGTATAAAAATTCTCAATTCTATGGATATTTTTAGTTTAAATGATAATCAAAAAATCATGCATTGTTTCTCAATAAAAATTCTTATACACTGGTTCATTATTTTCAGTGTTTGTAATCCTAATTATAAATTTATTTTTCAATTGTGATAATTAAGAAACATATTCCTTTCTGTGCACCAACGCAAATTGATTTTCCTCAATAGGTAAATAGCCTTGCTCGTAGCAAAAATAATAGACCTTACCGGTCTTGGTTTTATACACATTTGTGAAATAACTAAAATTAAATCCCAAGTCCAGCATTTTGGTTTTACCAACTTTTGATTTTCCATTGGGGTTAAGATCTGAAAGTATCTTTCTGTTCTTTCTGAGTATGCGATTTATGTTTCGCATATAGTTGGTGCTGTCTGTATTTTGTCTGTTGTAGTAAGTCGTACGACATTGATCTGAGCAAAACTTCTTATCGCTCCTACCCACAAAGGCATCACCACATTCTAAACATTTTTTATCCATTGCATAAATTTAAAAAATATTTATCTGTTTACAAACGATTACAAACACTTACAAACGTATGTTACCCGTAAGTAAGTGTTAAGTAAACATATCGGTGGGTTCACATTAGCTTCCTTTGCCTCAACAATCGACGAAAATCAAAATAATTTTATAAACCTTTTAAATCTTTAATGTTATGAACAATTTAAGAAACAGAGTACAGCTAATTGGAAACCTTGGTGCAGATCCTGAAGTTAAAATATTTGATTCTGGAAAGAAAAAAGTTACGCTATCCCTGGCAACATCTGAAAGTTACAAAAAGGCCAATGGTGAAAAGGTTGATCAAACCCAGTGGCATCAAATTATCGCTTGGGGCAAAACAGCAGATATTGCCGAGCAATATCTAAGTAAAGGAAGTGAAATTGCCGTGGACGGAAAAATTCAATACCGATCATTTGAAGATAAAAATGGTGACAAAAAGTATATCACAGAAATAATGGTGAATGAGTTGATGATGCTGGGAAAAAAGTAAAGTGCCTATAATATCCAGCATATAAAAAGACCACTTCTTTAAAATCAAGAACTGGTCTTTTTTATATTGTCGCATAAATTATTGAGCTCGATATTCCCACCAAAATAAAGTTCAGAAATCTGTCTGAATTGAGTAAGAACTGGATATTATTTTTAACATTTGTGTGATAAACATATATACGTAAATTAAATATTTAATGAAATGAAAAAAATTAATCTAACATTATTATTAAGCTTTTGTGCAATAGCACTTTATGCTCAGGATAGCTACATGGAAATTGTACGATCGACAATCAAGAATGAAAAAAAGGCACTTATTGCTGAGGTAATGCAACTAACGGATGAAGAAAGCAGCGTGTTTTGGCCGGTATATAATGAATTTGATCAGCAGATGTACAAACTAAATACAGATTTTTATAACCTGATTAATGAGTTTGCTGACAACTTTGAAAATATGAGTGATGAAAAAGCCAAAGACCTACTCAGTAGAGCTGGTAAGTACGAAATCGAGAAGGAAAAACTTAAGAATAAATATTTTAAAAAAATGCTTAAGGTGATATCCCCACAAAAAACTTTAAGATTTGCCCAGGCATCACATAAAATTGAAGTGATGATTGATGCACAACTTGCTTCAGAAATTCCATTACTAGAAAGTATAGAGTAATACTTAATCATACATTTATTATTAAAAAACCCGATTTTTAAATCGGGTTTTTTGTTTTAAGGGAACCACTAATAATTCATTTCTTTCAATTACAAAGAGATTGAATATGTCGTCTGTCAGCGAGTCTTCCTGAATGCATTCGGGATGAAAATTTTGATGTAAATAAACTAGTAGAGGTCACCTTAAACAATAGTTCGCTATATTTTGTAAGCCGCTTAAAATGAGAACTTTCCAAAAGTTAAATTTAAATCAAAACATTCTTATTAGCAGTTAAATAGAATTTAGCAATAAAAAAAATTAGAAAGTTTACCAAAGCATTGCTGAAAAAATCAAAAAAGTAAGAATTGACAAATACTATAAGCGCATAGTTGAATGTCAAAATTTAGAAGATCTTGAACAGTTTTCTAATTAAGCCGTGTCGCAATTACAAAATGAAAAGCTAACTGCCGATGAGTCTTTCACAATATTTTTGAATTTGATAGACAAAAGTAAGGATAGAAATCGAAAATAATCATTAGAATTAGTTCATAAGAAGATTATTTTCAACATTGCACTGCTAAACCGCAAACTAAACTTTTTCAAATGAGAACCTTAGTCTTATGCCTTTGTATATTGACAATCTCTGTTGATATATCTGTAGCCCAGGAAAAGAAAAAACTATCGAAAAAGGAAAAGAAAGAGCTCAAAAAAGAATTAGAATTAGAGAAAAGAAAGGCCATCATGGAATTGCTTCTCAGCCAGGAGTGGATCATTGAGGCACATACCGTTTATGACAAACACAACCAAAGCTATCAGATCAGTCCAACCACTAATTTTGTTTGTATAAAAGGAGAAGATGGAATCATACAGTTGGGATTTGATGGATTAATCGGCTGGAATGGAGTTGGTGGAATTACACTGGATGGAAAGGTGACAAGTTACAAAATTATTGAAGGTAAAAAGAATAACAACCCAAGTATCAATTTGAGATTTCAGGGGCGAGGCGTTGGGTCTGCAAATATAAATATAACAGTTAATTCTTCCAGTCAGGCCAATGCCAAAGTCAGTGGTGATTTTGGAGATAGAGTAACTTTTTCTGGAGTGCTAAAATCAAAAGACGAATCTGCTGTATATAAAGGGCAATCTCTCTTTTAATTCCTCAATTTTTTATTTTTCCACATTAATTCAAATACGCATTATTTGGTAATTTTTTCAAATCTCGATTCAATTTCCAATACTTTTGCAAGCCATGGAAAAAATACACGAATCGGAAATAAAAAAAGTCCTTTACTTATTAATTCTTATTGCCACGCTTATAAGAATTTTTATAGCTGCCTCGCTCGAATTTAGTGTCGACGAAGTGTACTATTGGACATATGCGCTCTATCCAGACTGGAGTCATTTTGACCATCCACCAATGGTAGGATTAATCATTCAACTTTTTTCATTTAATTTATTTTTTGATAGTGAACTTGCCATAAGGGCCGGTGCAATTGTTTTTTCAATCCTCAATACTTTAATTATTTATAACATTGGAAAAGAAGTTAAAAACCCATTAACTGGTCTTTATGCGGCTTTTCTATTCAACGCCTCAGTTTATTGTTCAGTATTAGCGGGCAACTTCATCATTCCCGATACACCGCAATTGCTATTTTGGCTACTAAGTTTATTGTTCTTGCTTAGATCATTACCTCAAAAGGAAATTAGCAGTGAAACATCGTTGAATTTTTTGATAGCATGTTTTTTTATTGGATTGGCAATTCTATCAAAATACCATGGCATTTTCATTTTGGGGGGAGCTGGACTCTATGTATTACTTTATAACAGAAACTGGCTAAAAAAGCCCATTTTTTACATAGGAATATTACTTTCTTTATTATCCATCATTCCGATTTTGTATTGGAATATGGAGCACAACTGGATTTCTTTTGTATTTCATGAAGATAGAATTGCCAATGATTACAGCATTAGGCTTGACTATCTGCTTACCGAATTGTTTGGGCAAGTTGCCTACAACAATCCGATAAACTATATTTTTATTATCATGGCACTTATCTCCTTATATAAAAATAAGTTGCCGATAGATTCGAGATATAAAAAAGTATTGATTCTTAATAGTTTACCAATATGGCTTGTCTTTACCTCTTTTTCCCTTTTTAGACCGACACTACCTCACTGGACCGGACCGGCATTTACACCACTGCTGATATTGGCAGCAGTTTTCTTATCATCTAAAACTGAAAACCTTAATTTGCCAAAACAAAAAATTCTCTTCCCAAAGGCCATAAGAAATTCTGTTTTTTTATTGTATTCATTGCTGTTTTTAGCATGGTTACTCATTAATCATTTTCCCGGGACAATTGGCAAAACGGATAAAATATCGAAATATGGTGATACTGATTTTTCACTTGATATGTATGGTTGGCATCAAATTAAAGAGCGCTTTGAAGAAATTACAAATAAAGACGTCTTACAAAAAAAGATGCCCATTGATGCACCAATCATTAGTCACAAATATTTCCCCGGAACAGAGATTGATTATTATGTTGGCAGACCTTTAGGAAAAAAAGTAATCTTACTGGGTCATTTAACTAATATTCATAATTATGCCTGGATCAATGAGGCTCGTGGTGGATTAAAAGCTGGTGATGATGTTTATATGATATCACCAAGCAATTGGTATAAAGATCCCTTGGAAGATTATAATAATTATTTTGATCAGATAATTCCTTCAGACACTATAGAAATTAAAAGATCTGGGAAATTGGCATATTACGCATTTGTCTATCAACTGAAAGGCTATAAAGGAAATTTTCCTGATCCGTTAAAATAAAATGTTCGATTAAAGCATTTTATCCAAGACTACCAGACCAAACCTCAAATTTCCTCCCTCCTCTTTCTCCATCTTTATAAAATGCCAAGTATGTCATTACCTTAAAATTTACAAATTTTGGGTTTTTGGTATTTGACTTGGCCATTTCATAAACTGCCCGCCAAGTACCTGAATTGATGTAAATCTGATCATTATTGCCAAAGGAATCCAAAGGAATCAATTCAGCATGATGCGTATGTCCATAAACAATAAAAGATACTCTTTCTTTAAATGCCTGTTCTTCCAGAGAATACTCACGATATGTATCTCCTCCTCCTTTTTTCCTTTTGGTAAACCATTTAATTACATCGGCAATCTTATCAAACGATACTTTATTTGAAATTTTCAATCCGATTTCCAGTTTATCCACCGCATCCAAAGGATTCCACCACTTATCCCTGCTTCGTACAAATTCCAGCTTTAAAAAATCTTTAGTAAGCTTATTCCAAATTGCTTTTACCTTATCAGCTGCATCGGGCTGGCTATTGCACGTTTTATCCAGCAATGCATCTACCCAAACCGGTATCATTAATAATGGTCTTACATTGTCAATTTCATTTAAGCCATCCAAACATGCGTCCGGTAATTGATCTCCCAACTGCTTTCTTACCTCAGCAGGAAAACGGTTCAATAATTCTATTACAATAGCGTCACCCAGAGATGATGTATTTCTATTTCCTTCGTAATTAAACGGATCGTAGATATCGCCATGTCGTGCAAAAACATCATGAGTCTCCAGTACCTGCCCGATCAGTGTCGATTCCACAGGGCTATGTGCAAATGGTTTATTTGGATCATTTGCCAATCCCATAGCTTCTACAACAGATTGTCGTATTTTATTATACTCTTCCCCTTCAAGACGATAAAACCAATCATGATTTCCGACCATGTAGTGGATGTTTACTGCTACGGGAATTCTTCCATCTGCCTCCGGCTCATGTCCTACTTTTGCGGCATTTCCAGCACCATCATTCGGAGGCAAAGTAATTTTTAATTTGTTATCATCTGAGTTTAATCCTCGCAGAATCTCAAAAGCAGGTTCGTTTTCTGATAATATATCTTTATTGATTTTTTTAACCTTGCTAATAAAGTCAGTTCTCTGAATATTATCCCATGGGCGTACCTCGTCATCCAGCCATTTCGAGGATCTTATTATATCTAAAATATCTCCCAATAATAGCAGATCAATTTGCTCAATAGGCTGGTAGGTTCCATCGATTTTCCAAGATGCTTCATAAGCCATTTCTCGTAATCGCTCTCTGAATATTTTAAAGGCCCTTTCTGAAATGGTAGTACCCGAAGTCCCATCTGTCAAATGTAAATCACTGATTATTACAAGCATCTCTTTGTCATTTACTGAGGAATCATATTAATAATAACATATTATTTTACTTCCAATTATAACATAATATATTTTAATTCAATATAATAAAATGATGAGGCAATATTTATAAAATATCAGATTACATTTTTAAGATATTTACTTCAAACATCATTTACCTGTAATATTTCATTGTAAAATGAATTAATAATCAGCACTTTATATTCTATGTTTGAAGTTTTAATTATAGGAAAAAGAATATTGATATGAGATATATGTTGAGCGCATTTGCTACCATTATTATACTTACGGGATTTAGTCTTCAATCATTCGGACAAGACTTAAATATTTCGAAAGTCAAAAATAAAGCTGATAAATTATTTCAAGTGAGAAACTATGATGAAGCTCTTGAATTATATCTAAAATTGGAAGGAACTTCAGAAGCAAATGAAAATTTGAGTTATAAAATCGCTAAGTGCTACACGGAGTCTGACGAAGTAAATGATCGTGTAAAATCCATAAAATATTTTGAGCGCATCGATACAGATTCTTTTAAAGAATTACCTCGCAATTATTATCTTGATTTTGGAGACGCATATTTCGACAATGAACAAATAGATCAGGCGCTTATCATATACACCAAGGAACTCAAATTAGTTGCAAAAGATAAACGTGCTAAAAGTATTGTTGAAAAAAGAATCACCCAGACCAAAAATGCATCTCATATTATGCGCATTCCAAAAAATGTGTTTATTAAAAGCATGGGGAAAGAGATAAATACAATATACACAGAGTACAATCCTGTGCTTACTGCTGATGAAAGTGTTATTGCATTTACATCATTAAAGCCCATTGAAAGTAAAACAGGTGAAAAAATTGCTGAAAACATTAGCATATCATATAATGAAACTGGGTCGTGGTCAGTACCAAAAACATTGGAAATCCAGACTCAAAATAACTATGGGACGGCTGGCATATCAGCTGATGGACAAACCATGCTAATTTTTATTGGTGATCAGTCGAATGGTTCTATCTATCAAATCTTAAAAGAAGGTGAATCCTGGAGCAGGCCGAAACCACTGGGCCAGCACATACAATCGAAGTATCTCGAAAGTACAGCAAGTTTGACGGCAGACAACAAAACGATTTATTTTGCAAGTAAAAGACCGGGAGGTTATGGTGGAATGGATATTTACAAATCTGATAAAAAAGATGACGGGACTTGGGGACGAGCGGTAAATTTAGGTCCTAAAATTAATTCCAAAGCCAATGAAGACGCCCCATTTATTCACCCAAATAAAAAGCTATTGTTTTTTACCACAGACGGTCACAGTGGTATGGGAAAAAATGATATTTATAAAACTGAGCTCAAAAATGATGATTGGACGACACCAAAAAATATGGGATATCCAATAAATAGTACCTCAAACGACAATTATTTTACCCTCATAGCAGATGGTTCAAGGGGATACTTTTCTTCCGATAGAAAAGGCGGGCTTGGTGGTCAGGATATTTATGTGATGGACATGCCTGAAAATTATGAAACGATTCCATTGACAATGATAAAAGGAAGGATTTTGAATGCAGAAACTAACAAGCCAATTCCCACAAAAATCTATATGATCGACAAAGAGACAAAAGAAAAAGTTGATTACGTCTATCATCCAAATGAGAAAACCGGTGACTACATGGTGATATTACCTCCAAACAAAAATTATGATATGATCATAGAATCGGAAGGTTTTTTACCCTACACCCTCAATATTGATGTGCCAAATCAAACGGAGTTTCATGAGCTTTATCAAAAAATATATTTAAAAACTATTAAGCATTTTGATGTAGTGGTTGGCCAGGAAGTAGAAATTAGAAATGCTTTTTATAAAACGCGTGAAGAAAGTGCAAATGATATGAGAAAAAAGCATGAAGCGGCATTGATTGAACATGACAGCATTGATGTGTATGAACTTATGGGGGATTTAATTTCAGCTGGAGACCAGGCCGGTATTGACTACATTATTGAATTGCTTATGATCGAAAACCCCATTGATGATGTGAATTTTGATGATAGCAATGAGAAAATTCAAACCGCCAGACGTGTATATTATTATGACGAAAGTGATGAAAGTAAATTTGAAAAGAAAAATGTAGGGGATCAGACCATTTATTCGCTACCAACAATGTTTGTATCGAAAGAAGCAATCGAGCAAAAAAATACTGCGAAAAAGACAACATCAAATTACGATCAACAACTTTTACAGCAAGGTCTCAAGATTTATTTTAATGCAGGAATAAGCGAGTTTGATAGTAAATATGAGAAAGACTTGGATCAGATTTTAAGTGAGCTGACGCAATACCCTGATCTCGGCATAGAAATATCTGGATATGCTTCCTCAGAAGGAAATGAAATTGACAACGAAAAACTTTCTAACCAAAGGGCAATTTCTGTTCTTGATTATTTAAATCACAGAGGAGTAGTAAGAAGAAGAATAATTGCAAAAGGCTATGGCTCAACAGCAAATGAGGGAGAGAGCAAAGAAGAAAGCCGCCGTGTTGAGGTTCGGATTATTGATTTAAACAAAAAATAGTAAAACATATCCCCTACCCACAGATGGTGAATTATTGATTTTATTTCTGAATTCGCAGTTTCTTTTCAAATTGTCCCTGTTGCTTTTATCTTTGCATAATTTTTCACGAGTAAATATTTTTATGGATTCTAAGGATGATTATGCATTGATTACAGGTGCCAGTCTGGGTATTGGAAAGGAAATAGCAATAGAACTTTCAAGAAAAAATATCAATACATTATTGATTGCTTTGGATACACCTGAGCTTATTGAAACCAGTAATTATATCTCCGAAAATTATAATACACAAGTAGATTCACTGGGCGTAAATCTTATTGAAGAAGGCGCATCTGATATAATTTACGACTGGTGCATTAAAAATAAATATCATGTATCAACACTAATAAACAATGCAGGATTTGGAGAAGGAGGCTATTTTGAAGAAGTTCCTTTAGCTAGATACTACCAAATGATGGATCTCAATAACAAGGCTTATATTTCCATGATACATAAATTTCTTCCTGAAATGAAGAAAAAGAAGAATGGGAGAATTATGAATACAAGTAGCATGGAGGCTTTCTTACCATTGCCATATAAAGCAGTTTATACAGGCACAAAAAACTTTGTATATGCATTTTCTCTCGCACTCGCAGAAGAGGTAAAGAATCATAAGGTAACAATAAGTGTACTTTGTCCAGGACCTGTTTTGACTAATAAAGGAGGATTGGAAAGGCTGGAATCTCAAGGAGGAAAAGCAAAATTATTATTGCTTATGCCTGACATGGTAGCAAAAATTGCTGTGAAAAATATGCTCCGAGGCAAGCTGGTGATCAACCCCGGTAAGATGAACTGGTGGATAACAAAACTCGCAAAATTTATGCCCACAAAAATCAAAATGAGGTTATTGGAGCGAATATTTAGGGTTTATAAATAGAGTCTGCCCATATTGTCCAATCTCTGCGTTATGCTTGTATCTAAAAAACTCATTTACATGTGTAAACTCCGTTTTTTAGATACTACGCAAGCCTTGATCTCGAACATTCTGAACAGACTCAGACTTTATAGACAAATTCTAATTAACTATTTACAATACTTGAAAAATAGTCATCAATGCCGCACAAGGTATTGCAAGTGTCCCATAGCAATTCGGCATCCTCAGTATTGTAAGACCTTTTTGACGATGGCTTAGGTTTGCATTTATCCCAATACAAACCACTTTTTCCTTTTGCTTCACTGGAGCTGGCAAGATAAATAGAAGTCTCTGCACCCTTTGTTGGACTTACACCTCCCATCCTTCTTAATTTCCAGACAATCGCATGCAACGAAATACTATGCTTTAATCCAATATCGGTTTTCACCAATCCTGGCTGCACACAGTTAATAGAAATATGATCAATGCCTCTCATTTTCAATTGTCTATTTAGTTCGTACACAAAAAGGGTATTGGCTAATTTTGATTGTGCATATGCTTTTATTCCATGATATTTTTCACCCAGAGATAAATCTTCGAAATTTATTTTGCCATGAAAATGAGAATCCGATCCTACACAAATAATACGTGCATCGCTTGATTTATTAAGCGCACCAAGCAACTCATAAGTAAGCAAAAAATACGCAAGATGATTTACTGCAAATTGCCTTTCAACTCCTTCTTCCGTCAACTCCAATTTGGAAAACCAGGTACCCGCATTATTGATGAGTACATCAATTTTATTAAATGCTTTTAGAATATATTTTGAAGCATCTCGAACGGATTTCTGAGAGCTAAGATCCACCAAAACAAAGTCAACATTATTATTTTGTGTTTTGGCTTTTATGGACTTAATGGCTATTTCGGCCTTTTCTTGGGATCTGCATAAAATGATAACATTTGCTCCAAGACCAGACAAGGCTAGGGCCGTTTCATAACCAATTCCAGAATTACCCCCTGTGACAACGCATTTTTTTCCAACCATATCAACTCAAAAAATTTCAACGAAAATAATATGCTTATTTTATCCTGCAAAGTCTTTATAGACCTATATTTAAAAATAAATAGTTATATCAATCATTTTATGCAAAGCATTTACCTCACTTGTATTTTTATTTTATTTGGATACTTTGCCACTGCCCAACAAGGTATTACTAAAAAAATCAAAGACATTCAAAGGGCAAAATTAAAGGCTGGTGCTTGTACCGATTTTATAAGAGTTGAGGATCTTCCAGAGCTAAATAACACCAAAATAAATCAAATTTTTATAATTCGTCATGGTGAGCCTGCATTAGAAAAAAACAAATGGCTGAATCGAGATATGGCAATAAATTATGCTAAAATGTATGATTTAGTTGGCGTTTATAATTTTGACACAAAACCCATTTGTCTAAGAGCGAAAAATGAAATTCGTAAGGTATATTCAAGTAATTTGCAGCGTACAATTGATACTGCAGAAAAAACATTTGACCAATCAATAATTGTAGAGCCTCATGCTGGCTTTAATGAGTTTGAACGGTCAGAAATTAAATTTCTAAACATAAAACTTCCAAGACAATTTTGGTCAATTTCTGCAAGATCCACCTGGATTTTGGGTATTAATAAACGAGGAATAGAATCTTTCTCTCAAGCCAAAGATCGCTCACGACGAGCTGCATTTTTTCTCAATGATGATGCAAATAATCATGGAAAGACAATGCTTTTTTCCCATGGATTTATCAATAAGTATATCAAGAGATATTTAAAAAAACTGGGGTATCATTCAGTTAATTTAAAAGGACAAAAATATCTGGGGTCCTACTATTTTTTCAAAAAAGTCAATTGATAGTTGTATTTGTCTACTTGCAGATATCATTTGTAATCTTTTGAAAATCTTGTGTCAGGGTTAAAATCCTTGAACTCTTTTTTGATGTTTCTGTCAGTGGATTTTTTACTATTTTCCCAAGTAGAATCAAGTTCCAATTTAGATATATCTTTCAGATTGAGATGAATGGACAGACTTCTCAAATCGCTCTGAAAAGACCCTGCTCGCCTACTCAAAGGCAATGCATATTTACTGGCAAATACATTTCCATAAACTACCAAATCATTCCTCTTTTGTGATACATAACTCAGTTTTAGCATGACTTCAGATGGTGGCTCACCAATAACATTGCTGGCTTCCAATGTCCCTAAAGTTGCAGTAGCTGTTCCTCCTAATCCAGTAATCCATTTTTGCGCATTTCCTTCAATAATAGTAGCTAATCCTGTAAGCCCTCCTAAACCGGCCGTAATAATCGACCTGTTCTTCTTGCCATTTTTAGCTTCTTTATACTCCTTATTAAATTGATCTTCCTTTTCTTTTAACTGAACGATCATATCCCAGGAACGCTCCAAAACTGTACGGTATTGATCATATAGTATTCGGTCTTTTTCCAGAATATTTTCAGTATCTACAACTACTACTTGTATATTTTTTTCTGTTCTATTGCTTTCTTTATCAATTGCAAAAAAATTAATATTGAATTCAATTTCCCCTCCTTCCTCTTCAACAAAATCATATCCTGGAATCCAGCTAAATTCATATTGTCCATTTTTATTTTGTGTTAATGCTCCATCATTAATTTCTCCGTTTTCGGAAACAAATCCGAAAGAAAGCATATCATCTTCACCGTTTGGATCAGAGATAAATAAATTCAAACGTAATTCTTCATTCTCATTCAATTCATATTTTTCCTTATTTGGAATCATTGTAATTTGAGGGGGCAGATCTGCCTGTGAGACTTCAATTTTTACCTGACCAATTGTTTTTTCACCTTTTGGATAATCTTCCAAAATAAATGATAAAAATATTGGGCCATTTCTCAAAAAATTGAATTGCCTTCTTGAAGGTTTCCAAACTATATCCCCTTGCTTGTCCATAGACATTCCTTGCGGCAACTCTTTTAGCACTGGATTAAATATTATTGAGTCTCCATCAGGGTCATAAACGAGACCATTTTTTTTTAGATGATAAATATTTTTAGCATTATATTGAATATAAAATGTAGGTAGTTCATTTACAACAGGGGGCCTATTGACATGTCGAACATAAAGAGAAATCGTTTTGATATCATCCTTTTCGCTGGTATCAAAAACTCTTATTTTGACTGGTATAGACTTGATATGCTCTTCAGCTATAGCTACATCAAAATTAGTTTCCCATTTAAAATTTCCATATTCATCTAACTTTTCCATTAGAAATCCAGGCTCAAGGACTTCAAATTTATGGTTACCGGACCCTCCAATAATTCCAAATTTGAATGAAAAAGCTTCACCTTCATTTCGTGTGTCCCATTTTTTTGAAGATGGCAACAAAATAGAAATAGGAATTAATGTTGTGTCTTTATCTGTTTCACTAACGACAGCGATAATCTCCTTTCCCATTTGTGTGCTTTCACTATTAACTATTATAGGCTCATTGATCCTTTCACCTTCTCCAATAACTCTAATTTTTCCAATGATATAGCTTTTCGATTGGGTATGTGCGTAAAAATTAATGAGCAAAGGTGAGTCCTTTAGCTTATTAAATTGTGAAGTCGTTGGAGACCATGAAAGCATTCCACTATCAGATAATAAGAACCCATCTAGTAATTCCGATGATGAAAAAAATAAAAATTCATTTCCATTATTCTTAAAAACCGGATGTGTTTTTAAGTCAAACGAATTTAATTTCCCATAAGTTACCGTAAACATCAAAGAAACGTTACTGGCTATTGTGTCATTTGAAATTGGTTTTGATGGAAAAAATATAGGGTTTCCCTCTGAGTTATTAGTTTTTGCAAAAAATGCAATCAAGGTCAACAATGAAATGTGGAACAATGAATGTTTTATTGAAAATTGCATCAGGTCAATTTAGTTTAAAAAAGGAATGATTATTATCTGCGCCTTATTTTTCCGCAAAAGTAGTAAGAGATTCTTAAACAATATATTAAGTATAGTAATTTTAACTTCAATGGACATCAATAAATAACTCAAATTACTGATAGCTATTTGACTGCTACTCAAATTTTTTCAGATTATTTTTTTTAAAAAATCAATTTTTAAAGCGAAATTAAAACTCACGTATTTATTAGATATATATATCACCATGATTTTATACCACATTTCTATTAGAACAGGCCATTTAGGCAAAAAAAAGCTTCAATCAGATTGAAGCTTTTTTTTATAAACGTTAAGATTAACCCTTTCAGGTTTAGATCTTTTAAATATTAATTAAACTATGATTCAGTATCACCTGCAGAATCTTTATCAGCATCTTCTCCTTTTTTTGCTTTTGGAGTTGCCTTTTTCTTAGGCTTAGATTCTTTTATTTCATCTTCAACAGGGGCTTCTTTCTTTTTAGGTTTAGCCTTAGTTTTTTCCGTTGATTTTGCATCAGACTCCTCTTCATCCTTGACTTCAGATTTAGTAGAGTCTTTGCTCTCTGATGGAATTTCTTCTTTAACCTCAGGTGCTGATGTTGACTCATCTAATTTCTCCTTTGCCTCTTCAGCTTTTTTAGGTTTAGATTTAGCTTTTTTATCTCCCTCCATTTGTTCTTTCAATGACGAAAGCGCTTCTAAATCTCCAAGTGTGTCTCTTGCAATATCCTTATTAATTTTTGAAACTGCATTTCTTGCCTTTGAAGGTTTCTTTTTAACCGGCCTTGGCTTTTCCTCAGTATGCATAGAAGTATGCGACAGCACAATTCTTTTATCATCTTTAGAAAATTCAGAAACTTTAAAATCTAAGGTCTCACCAGAGTTGGCAGTACTACCATCTTCTTTGATAAGATTTTTAGAAGTTGCAAAACCCTCAATACCGTAAGGAAGTTCTAAAACTGCTCCTTTGTCATTCTTACTTAATATAGTACACTTGTGAACCGATCCTTTGGTAAACACAGACTCAAAAGTATCCCATGGATTCTCTTCAAGTTGTTTATGCCCAAGAGCAAGTCTTCTATTATCTACATCAAGTTCCAATACTTGTACATCAAGCAGTTCACCAACTTTCACAAATTCAGACGGATGTTTTAATTTCTTTGTCCAGCTTAAGTCAGACACATGAACCAATCCATCAATTCCTTCTTCAAGCTCAATGAAAAGACCGAAATTTGTAAGGTTCCTTACAACACCATTATGTTTCGTGCCAATGGCATATTTTGTAAGCACATCCTTTTTAGTCCAAGGATCTTCTGACAATTGTTTAATACCAAGAGACATTTTGCGGTCGTCTCTATCCATGGTTAAAACAACTGCTTCGAGCTCATCACCAATCTTTATAAAGTCTGATGGGTTTCTTAAGTGCTGCGACCATGACATTTCAGAAACGTGAATCAAGCCTTCAACACCTGGCATTAATTCTAAAAATGCACCATAATCCGCTACATTAACAATCTTGCCTTTAATTTTAGATCCGATTTGTAGATCTTCAGAAAGCGCATCCCATGGATGAGGAGTAAGTTGCTTCATGCCAAGCGATATTCGCTTTTTATCATCATCAAAATCAAGTACAACTACATTAACTTTTTCGTCAAGATTCAATACTTCTTCAGGATGGTTTATCCTACCCCATGATATATCTGTGATATGTAATAATCCATCAACACCACCCAAATCAATAAATACTCCAAAGTTGGTCATATTCTTAATGACTCCTTCGAGTACCTGACCTTTTTCAAGGTTATTAAGTATCTCTGCTTTTTGTTTTTCAAGGTCTTTTTCAATCAACACTTTATGAGAAACTACAACATTGTCATTTGAGTAGTTGATTTTTATAACTTTGACTTCCATTTTCTTATTTACAAAAATATCAAAGTCTCTGATCGGCTTTACATCAATTTGCGATCCGGGAAGGAATGCCTCTACACCAAAAATATCGACTATTAATCCTCCCTTGGTTCTTCTTTTTACAAAACCATCAATAATTTTATCGTCTTCGAAAGAAGCTTTGATGTTTTGCCAAGCCTGCACAACTTTTGCTTTTCTTCTTGACAATACCAGTTGCCCTTGCAAGTTTTCTTGTTCTTCAAGATATACCTCAACCGTATCACCAATTTTCATATCAGGAATATCTCTGAATTCATTCAGCGGAACTAATCCATCTGATTTGAATCCAATATTGAGAATAACATCTCTATCTGTTATGCCAACTACAAGTCCTTCAATAACTTCCTTTTCATTAACTTCTGTAAGAGTCCCCTCAATTTGGTCCTCCATTTTCTTTCTTTCTTCCTCAGAATATTCTTCACCAAAACCTTTTGATCCAAGATCATCCCAATTAAATTCTTCTTGTTTATCAGCTGCTTTTTTCGGACTTTCCTTTTTTGCTTTAGTTGTCTCTGGCTTTTCTACACTATCTTTTGATGCTTCAGCAGAAGCATTTGATTCTACTTCCGGCACTTCAACCTTTTCTTCAGATACTACTTTTTCTGAAGTTTCATTTGCCTTCGCATCCGATACTTGCTCTTCAGGTTTAACGCCATCTTGTGATTCGACATCCGATTGTGGCTCTTCTTTTTTAACTTCTTCTTTTGACTTACTCATGCTACTCATTCCCCAATTATTACTCACCATTCTTTGGGGAAAAAATGATGAATTTTTATTAAATTTTACATAACCTCAAAACAGTTTGAGGGCCATTTACTCAAATGGACTGCAAAGGTAGTAAAATTTGATTATTTATTATGATCATCTGTTTTAAAAAGTCTTCTATTAATTGCCATATGCCACAATTAATAAACATTCAATGCTTATGATTATTTGAATTATTTCTACTGTGATAAATATTGTAATTATAGATTGAATATTTACCAATGCTTATAAAAGCTCTTTGGTGTTACAGTAGATAAGAAGATGATTATGGAATGTTGAAGTAAATCAGGTTAATTTTTTCTTTGCGAGATGTCCAACAAAAAAAATAACCCAAGAAATCGTATGTTGAAATTTCTTGGGTTATAATGCTTAGTTAAAGCTAAAAATATTATAAAATTATCTAGCTGTCGTGTTGCGATTTATAAAAATCTGATAAAAATGACTGGCAATTTTGGTAAGGTATTTTCTTAAATAGTTTTCTATATGTATTCGTCGCCCTTATAAAAGCTTCATCAAAGGATGAACTCCCATTTAAGTACTTCAAGAAAAAGTTTGTAAACTCTCCAAATTCATTTTTTTCAATAATCGGGTGATACATCTCGCTATTCATAATTGGTAATTTATTGGTGAAAAAATCAGGTTACAACTCTTAGTATTATGCAATTATAAAACAATATTATTATATAACTTCATTTAATATATTTGTATATGGACAATATTATGTTATAGTAACCTACAATTTTAGCTTTTTTTGTGAGCCATATAATTCATGTAATATTTTCAATACAAGGAGCGGTTATTGCCGGTTAAAATAGTCCCGAACGTCATTATTATTAGAATAACAAAGAGATGTGAGGTAATTCTACTGCGATTTTGAGGAAGGGCAAATTTTTTATTGACTAATAAATAGTCAATACTAACAGATCAAATCTTTTTTTCAAGGCAAATACATTAAGCATTTTGTACGATTTTCTCCAATTCCTTCAATTTACTTTCCCCATCTGAGGTTAACTTCAATTGCGCTTTGGCTCTAATCATATTGTGGTTTTCATACTTTGTCTTATAATAAATATCACCTGATATATAATCAGTTAAAAATCTAACACCCATTATAAATGGAAATAATAAGGCAGCTTGAGCAAGCGTATTTCTTTCAACATCATTTAATACCGAACTAACTGACTCAATAAATCCGCAACTAAAAGCTTTGCACATTTCCAGATCGTAGGATACGTTTTTTAAATCGGCATCATCCTCAAGCCCTGTATTGGCACATGTTCTTACTCCATCACCAAAATCATAATGAACAAAACCGGGCATAATTGTATCAAGGTCAACCACACATATCCCCTTATTTTTCTGGTCAAATAACACGTTATTTATTTTTGTATCATTATGGACAATCCTCTGCGTAATCAGACCTTTTTCACCAAGATTAAGGATCCTACTCATAATTTCCCGCCTGGACCTCGCATAATTTATTTCATCTTTTACGTGACTCACCCTTCCAGCAACATTCAGTTCAATGGATAATTCAAGTTGATCTAGCCGAATAGCAATATTGTGGAAGTTCGGTATGGTTTCGACAATATTATTTGTGTCGAGGTCAGAAAGATCATTGATGAATTTGCCGAACATCCTCGCTCCTTCAAAAGCAATATCGGTATCAGGAACTCCATCAAATACTTTATGATCATTTATAAAATTGAATAATCTCCAGGGTTTCCCTTCAGCATCCTCAGTATAGACCTTGTCATCTTTTGTTTTTATTAGCTCAAGGGATTTTCTTTCAGCATCCTTAATGTTATTTTCTATGAGCTTATTTCTCAGGTGAGTAGTCACAAGAGAAATATTGTTCATCAATCCTTTTATGTTTTTAAAAACATAGTTATTTACACGTTGAAGTATATAATTTGATTTTTTTGAATTATTACAAACAATTTGGTAAGTGTCATTGATATGACCATCACCAAACGGCTTTATGGAACTAATTTCGCCTTCAATCTGAAATTGATCAACAATTTTAGCAATCTTTAAATCTATCATTTATATCCAAAGATTTTGAGGGTAAAACCCTTGATCAACTTTGTTTTTCAACATATCTTTCACAACAGGCCTGTCTTCTTTATAAGTTACTCCATATGTTAATTCTGGTGTTTTGATTACTGGTACATTTACACCATTATTATTGATAATACTTGTCAAGGCGGTTGGAAGTAAATATTCAGCTTTTAGATTATCAATGTTGTTAATAAGAAAATCTTCAAAACCTTTTTTAAGCACATCAAAAAATGGTGGTGTAAATCCCAATAGATTCATTGATACTAATTCCTCTCCTGTTAAAGGATGTTTTTTTGCCTGTTCTTCATAGTAAAATTTATTTTCACCATCTTTTTCAATATGAGTTCGTTCATCGACACTTATCAGGTTTTTATCTGGAGACAATGCACAAACACCTCGTGAAACATATCCATGGTCAGAAAGGGTATTTCTTAGTTTATATCCAATCAGACATCCATTTAAGTCCTGCACATTCAAATTGACAAGATGATCAAATAACAATTGAAAAGATTTTGCACCATAAAAATCATCTCCATTGATCACGGCAAATGTGCCTTGCACTTTTTCTGCAGCCATTAAAACTGCATGTCCGGTTCCCCATGGTTTTACTCTTTCGTTTGGCACTTCAATTCCTTTTGGTAAAATATCAATCTCCTGAAATGCAAAATCTATTTCTATAAGATCGCCAAACTTCCCGACGAATACTTCTTTAAAATCATTTTCGATATTTTTCCGAATAATAAAAACCACTTTTTTAAAGCCTGCTCTTATTGCATCATAAATCGAATATTCTATTATGGTTTCTCCAGATGGCCCAAAACCCTCTATCTGTTTTAGCCCTCCATACCTCGAGCCCATTCCTGCTGCTAAAACAACAAGTGATGCTATTGATTCTTCGTTTTTATTCACGCTTATTTAATTTAATAACAAAAATTCTTACGTTAAAAAGACTAATTCTTTCTCGGCAAAAATGCATAGGATAGATTTCATTTCAAAAAAAACTATTCATTGGATTATATTAGCAAATAGTACTACATAAGCCGTAACTTCATTTAAGAGGATCCTGATAAATGTATAAATCATGAATTAAATTTTTAATTATGCACTCAACATATTATTATTGATAACTTGCATAGATTAATTGCAACTACGTTAAAAACCACATATTTTCCATGAAAATGAAGCACCTTACTCTTCTCGATTCAATACTATTTATAGGATTTGTTTTGGCTTTTTCTTCTTGCGAAGAAAAAGTTGCTAAAAAAGCTCCCACACCTGATATCCAAGTAGTCAACGTAATCCAAAAAGATGTCCCGATATACGAATATTTTGTTGGGCAAATTTATGGACAAGAAGATATTTCTATAAATGCGAGAGTCGAAGGATTCCTTACGGGTATTCACTTTAAGGAAGGTTTTCCGGTTAAAAAAGGAACTCTGCTCTATTCCATAGATCCAGAGCCATTTATTGCGGCCTTAGCAAGTGAAAAAAGTAAGGTTGCCGAAGCGCAAACCAAGTTTGTAAATGCTGAAAATGAACTTGCCAGATACAAACCATTGGCTGAAATAAATGCTGTTAGTAAAAGTGATCTGGATTATACTCAAGCCAGCAGAGACGCCTCTTTGGCCTCGGTTGAGGCAGCCAAAGCATCATTGAGGATGGCAGAAATCAACCTTGGTTATACCAAAATCAAATCGCCGATCAATGGCTTTATTGGCAAAACCCAGGCACGTGTCGGTGAATTTGTAGGCAGAAGCCCTAACCCTGTCATTCTCAATACAGTGTCAAAGGTGTCAAACATAAGAGTTCATTTTTTCTTAACAGAATCCCAGTACCTTCTTTTAGCGAGAGGTGTAAGAGACAATTTGGCTCAAGGTGATGAATCGAAAAAACGATCAAAGGATGAAAAGGTTGATATCTCACTTATCCTTTCCGATGGATCAACTCATCCTTATAATGGCGTTATTGATTTTATTAATAGAGAGGTTGATGCCTCTACCGGAGCTATTTTAATTCAGGCTACCTTTCCTAATCCAGATAGAATATTACGACCTGGACAATTTGCAAGAGTTAAAATTATAATAAAAGAAGATAAAGGAGCATTACTTGTTCCTCAAAGATGTGTAACAGAACTTCAAGGTCAGTATTCTGTATTCGTTGTAAATACTGAAAACAAAATTGAATCTAAGCAAATTAAGATCTCTGAAAAAATCGGTGATTATTATATCGCTTCTGAAGGGCTTAGCCACAATGATAAAATAGTCCTGGAAGGATTACAGAAAGTAGGGTCTGGAATGACGGTTAATCCTATAGTCACCGAGTTCAATAGTCAAACCAACGCTCAATAATTAAACATGGCTGAGAATAAAGGAAATTTCTTTGTGCATCGCCCAATTGTGGCGATGGTCATTGCAATCATAATAGTAATCGTAGGAGGCGTGTCAATGATTGGCTTGCCTATCGAACAATATCCCAACCTGACACCTCCGATTGTTGAGGTCAGGGGAACCTATACAGGTGCCAATGCAATTAGTGTAGAAGAATCAGTGGCCACACCGCTGGAGCAGGAAATCAATGGTGTTGACAATATGATTTACATGAAGTCAACCAACTCCAATGATGGCACCATGACAATTCAGGTATCATTTGATGTAGGTACTGATCCTGATATGAACACCGTATTAAGTCAAAATCGTGTTTCAGCGGCTTCGGCAAAATTACCCTCTTCCGTAACTAAATTTGGCGTGACTACAAAAAAGTCCTTACCGAATATTTTGATGTTGGTAACTCTTACCTCGGATGGCAGATACGATCAGGACTTTCTGGGCAATTATGCATTGATCAATATAAAAGATCAGTTGTCGCGAGTGAAAGGCATTGGCAGGGTTGATGTGATGGGAGCGGCGAATTATTCCATGCGAATTTGGGTTAAACCAGATCGTTTGTCACACATGGGGCTGACTGTTCCCGAGATTATTAATGCCATAAATGAACAAAACCTGATTGTTCCCGGTGGTAAATTTGGTGCAGAACCTGCACCTCCCGGGACAGAATTTACTTATACTGTCCGCCTGCCGGAAAGATTTAATTCCCCTGAAGCATTTGGAGATATCGTAGTAAGAACCCAACCTGATGGCTCTCAAATAAAGTTGAAAGATGTGGCTACCATAAATTTGGGTGTAGAAACATATAGTATGATTCCCAGGCTCAATGGTGAAACAGCAGCTATTGTTGCCTTGTATCAGGCTCCCGGATCTAATGCGGTAGAATTGGCGCAAAATATAATTACCGAAATGGATGTGTTGGAAAAAAGCTTTCCTGAAAGTATTAAATACGATGTTTCACTTGACTCCACCGCACCAATAACAGCAGGTATAAGGGACATAGTGGTTACCTTAATTATTGCATTAATTCTCGTAGTATTAGTTGTATTCATTTTTATTCAAGACTGGCGAGCAACACTTATTCCCACACTTGCTATTCCTGTTTCGCTCATAGGTGCATTTATGTTTTTTCCTGCCCTTGGTTTTACAATTAATGTGCTTTCGTTGCTTGGTCTTGTTTTGGCTATTGGCATTGTGGTTGATGATGCTATTGTTGTGGTAGAAGCTGTACAGGTAAATATAGCCAAAGGCATGAAGACAAAAGAAGCAACACTCGATGCCATGGCAAAAGTAACTGCACCGGTCATTGCCACTACGCTCGTATTAATTGCTGTGTTTATTCCAGTAGCTGGAATGGCTGGAATTACCGGATTGCTCTATCAGCAATTTGCCATAACCATCGTGGTATCTGTAATCGTTTCTTCAGTAAACGCCCTGACACTCAGTCCTGCGCTTTGTTCCATTTTATTAAAAGAACCAAAACCATATGGTGGTCCATTGGGTTGGTTCTTCAAAAAATTCAATAAGGGGATGGATAAAACCACCGATTCCTATATGAGTTTCACAAATATTGTAACTCGCAAATTGAAACGAAGCGCAGTTTTTATTGTTGTAATGTCGGTTGGTGCAGGTTTTTTTGGTGGTCTGGTTCCCGGAGGATTTATTCCCGAAGAAGACATGGGGTATTTTATGGTAAATGTACAATTGCCAAACGCTGCTTCCATCCAACGATCAGACGTGATCACTAAACAAATAGAAGAAATTCTGATGGAAATTGAGGAGGTTAAATTCGTAACCACCGCTACCGGCTATAGTGTTCTTTCTGGTGCTATGACATCCAATACCGGCTTTTTGTTTGTTTCCTTAACAGATTGGGCTGAAAGAGAACTTACCGCAGCAGAAATAGTTGCCAAGGTAAATGCCGAGCTCGCCGTAAAAATAAAAGGAGCACAAGCATTTGCATTCGGTCCTCCGGCAATCCCTGGGTTAGGCAACGGTTCTGGCTTTAGTATTATGCTGCAAGATAAAGGAGGCAATGATCCTTCATATTTGTCGGCCAATACTATGAAATTTATAAAGGCCGCCAATGAACGCCCTGAAATCGGTAAAGCATTTACTACATTCCAGGCAACTGTACCACAGCGTTTTATGGATATTGATAAGGAAAAAGCACTTAAACTTGGCATAAAACTCAATGATCTTTATACAACAGTTGGCGCCTTTATGGGAGGAGCTTATGTAAATGACTTTACTCGCTTTGGCAGGTTGTATAAAACTTATATTCAGGCAGAACCGGAATACAGAGTTGACGAGTCACAAATAAATAATTTCTTTATTAAAAATATTGAAGGTAAAATGGTGCCTCTGGCAACTGTTGCTACAATAAGGCCTATATCCGGGCCAGACTACACAACACGATTCAACTTGTATCGGTCTGTGGAAGTAACCGGTGGACCTGCTGAAGGATTCACCTCAGTGCAAGCCCGTGAAGCATTGAAAGAAGTGGCCGAAGCTGTTCTACCTCAAGATATGAGTTACAGTTGGAATGCTATGTCGTTTCAAGAAGAAAAAGCCTCGGGGTCGCTGATGATGATTCTATCATTTTCACTTCTATTTGTGTTCTTGATTTTATCTGCCCAATATGAAAGTTGGTCGCTGCCTTTCAGTATTCTTTTAGGAACTCCATTTGCTATATTTGGTGCTCTTTTCGCATTATGGGCTGCCAGACTTTTTAGCCCAACTTTTGAAAACAATATTTTTGCCCAGGTATCATTTGTAATGCTCATAGGTATGGCCGCCAAGAATGCCATTCTTATTGTAGAATTTGCTAATGACGAGTTCAAAAAAGGATTAAGTTTATTTGATGCTGCAATTGCTGCTGCCAAGTCACGATTCCGGCCAATACTTATGACAGCCTTTTCTTTTATCCTTGGTGTATTTCCTTTGGTAGTTGCCAGTGGGTCAGGAGCAGAAGCACGTAAGGTTATGGGCATGGCGCTATTAGGTGGAATGTCATTAGCCACCCTGCTCGGAGTATTTATGTATCCGATGCTATTTGTACTTATCGGTAAAATAGCCGGGTATGAAAAGAAACGTGATTTAGCCGCATCTGAAGAAACCAGTAATTAATTATGAAAAATAACCTTAAAATGAAAAATCAACTTTCATTTATAATCATAGCTTTCCTTTCCATTTTCATAATTGACGCTTGCAAAGTTGGCCCAAATTTTAAAGCTTCCCGAAACGAAATAGATTCGATTGCTGTTTATCGTTTCGATAGCCTTCAATTGGCCATGACCGATTCGGTGCTTAATATCAGTTGGTGGGAATTGTTTGATGATCCTTATTTAGATACCCTGATCCAGACAGGTCTGGAAGAAAACAAGGATGTACTTATTGCCACAAGTAGAATAGAACAATCACGAGCACTTTTGGGCATGACAAAGGCAGATCTTTGGCCTTCATTCGGATATTCGGCTGGTGCGCTTAGGGGCAATGTAATCCAGGGAGCTCCAGCTGGTGGGGTAGATAATATGCTCACTGGATTTGGAACATTAAATTGGGAACTTGATTTTTGGGGAAAATTCCGAAGGGCAAATGAAGCATCCAAAGCTGATCTGGCGGCTTCGGAATTTGGCAAGAGAACAATTCAGATTGGATTGATATCGCAAATTTCAGGAACGTACTATCAATTGCTCGATTTCAGGTGGAGGCTATATATATCCAGGAAAACTCTTGAACTCAGAGATGAATCATTAAATATAGTTCAGGCCAGATTTGATGAAGGAATCGTTCCTGAAATTGATCTGAATCAAGCGCAAATACAGCGTGCGATAGCTTCGGCAGCAATCCCAATATTCCAGAGAAGCGTAGCCCAAACCGAAAATGCTTTAGGTGTACTCCTTGGTAGAAATCCAAGGCCTATTTCCATTGACACTGAATTGGATCAACAAAATATACCGCCCGATATACCTGTAGGTTTACCATCAATGTTAATGGAGCGAAGACCAGATATAATCCAGGCAGAATATTTAGTCCATGCACAGACTGCCAGAATTGGTGTTGCCGTAGCACAAAGATTCCCTGCCATCAGTCTTACAGGATTATTGGGGGTTGCCAGCAATGATATTTCTGCGCTTACCGCCAACGGATTGGCATGGAACGCCGGGGCGAGTTTGCTTGGGCCAGTATTTGAATTTGGCAAAAACAAGAAACGCGTAGAGGCAGAAAGATACAAAGCAGAGCAAGCACTTTATGAATATGAACGGACTGTAATCATAGCTTTTCAGGAAGTCGAAGATGCTCTGGTAGAAATTGAGACCTTAAAAGATGAACTCCTGGCCAGGCAGGATCATGTCGCAGCGGCTCAAAATGCGCAATCATTATCCAAAGAAAGATATGACAAAGGTGTCACCAGTTTTCTTGAATTGATAGAAAGTCAACGTCAGGCATTTGAAGCCCAGTTGAGTTTATCACAAACTACACAACAATTATTCAATGGATATGTAAAGCTTTATAAAGCCCTCGGAGGAGGTTGGCTCAGTGAAGTAGAGATGAAGGCTGCGCAAAACCAAGACAATCAGCAGTAAATTAGTCCCGTGATGGATCAGTATTTTTTCATGTCCTGACCCCGGTGTCAAACATTAAAATGGCGTATATTTAATGTTTGGTTGGTTTTATTACGATTATTCCACCGCTAAAAGAGACTCAGACTGGGTGAAAAATTCTTATGCTTATATTACTGGATATATTAGAGCTTTTTAGCTCTTCTATTAATGAATATCTTTTTGAATCAAAATTTTGCGCCCCTTACAAAACTTAAAAAACCCCTGCATCACAAGAGCCTTATAATAGCTAAATTGAATTATTTGCATTTATTGAAAACCAGCATTCTATTAACCACATTCTACTTTTTATCTCGCTTTAATATTATGATATCAATAGAAAAAAATAAAATCAGTGAATTGAGTAAACCTTTTATTCATACTAATTCTTCTCAGGTAAAATTCAAGATGTAGAATCTGTATTTTCAGAATGTATATTGTAATTTCCCATATAGTATAAAATGAATTTAACACTACTAAAACTACTTAAAAATGGCTAACGATTTTAGATTTACGTTCGGACCCTCCTGTTTTCGACACTTTTGTGAACATTTGGGGAAAGTGTACGATTTGATTCC